>NZ_JBHMDZ010000010.1:0-49885 GCF_042430175.1 Paracoccus cavernae
TCCTCAGTCTCGTCGCCACAAGCGCTCGACACGCTTGTCGTTCACCTGCCACCCGGCATCCCGCAACAAGGCCGCAATCCGGCAATAACCATAGCGGCCATACTGCCGAGCCAGCTCGATCATGTCGGCAACCAGACGATCTTCATCAGCCCGACCTCGCGGTAGCTTGCGCTGCGTGGAGCGATGCTGGCGCAGCACGTGGCAAGCCCGACGCTCGGAAACGCCCAGCTCACCCCGGACATGATCGATAAGGGCCCGGCGGCGAGCGGGGCTCAGAAGTTTCCCCGAGCCGCCTCCGTCAGGATCAGCTTGTCCAGCGTCAGATCCGAAACAGCACGCTTGAGCCGCTCATTCTCCTGCTGAAGCCGCTTCAGTTCCTTCAGCTGATCCACACCCATCCCGCGTTCGCCGTTGGGCTTGGACCAGTGGCGCCTTCAACGGCTCACTGTTTGCGCCAGCGGTAATAGGTCTGTTCGACGACACCGATCCGCCTGATCGCATCCAGACGGGACAGGCCTTGACCCATGAGAACCACCTCAACCTGCCGCAACTTCGACACAATCTCTTCCGGCTTCGGTCGCTTGTTTGCCATTCTTGATCCTCCGTTTCCTAAGCATAACGGCGGACCACTTCACGGGGGGAGGATCACCTGATCATCATGCCGTCATCGCAGCCCCACGCACAGCAATCTCCGTCATTGCCATGCGATCAGAACCGAGCGTGATCCATCCAGACGCGCGGCTGCGGATCATTCGGGCATCCGGGGAGATGCCGGGTCAGGATGACGCTTAAGAAAAGTCATCCGCATGAAACCGCCGCTATGGGTACCGAGAACGCCGAGCTGCATGAACGAAGTCACTAGATGCTTGGTCTGCGTCGCGCCTCAAAAAGAAAAACGCTGGGATCGTTTCCCGACCCCAGCGAATTCAATCACATGCAAAAAACTATGCCCCGAACTCGGACAAAACGACCCCGATTGGGGTCTAACTTTCGCCCGATTTACAGGCTCAATGGGTCCAGGGCGCGCGGCGGTCTGTGGCGAAGTTTTCGCCGTAGCCGCGGGGGCGGATGTTGACGCTGCGCGGTTGGGGCTCGATCACCTCGAAGTCGAGGCCGTTCTCGCGGGCGTATTCCTCGGCCTGTTTGCGCGTCTCGAAGCGCAGACGGACCTGGCTTTGGGTGTCGTCGCTGCTCGTCCAGCCCATCAGCGGATCGATCTCGCGCTCGTCGGCCTGCGGGAAAACCAGGACCCAATCCCTGGTCTTGGCCATGCCCGACTGCATAGCGTTGCGCGCGGGTTGGTAAATACGGACTCTCATCTGCGGAAACCCTTGGAAAGCATCACCCCTTATCCCCGAACCGCGGCCAATCTTCAAGCCTCGAAGCGTGCCGCCTGCCCTTGCATCCGCGCGCAAAAGTGCCAAATTGAGGCCTGAGAACAAAGGTGCAACCATGGGCCACAACAATACCAACGCACCCGTTACGCGTTTTGTCGAAGTCACTCGTCCCAAGCTCGAAGGCGGCAAACGCCTTGTGATGCATAGCGAATTCCAGCCTGCGGGCGATCAGCCCAAGGCGATTGCCGAGCTGGTCGGCGGCATCGGCGGGGGCGAGCGCGATCAGGTTTTGCTGGGCGCGACGGGCACCGGCAAGACCTATACGATGGCCAAGATCATCGAAGCGACGCAAAAGCCCGCCATCATCCTTGCCCCCAACAAAACCCTCGCGGCGCAATTATACGGCGAATTCAAAGGCTTCTTCCCGGAAAATGCGGTGGAGTACTTCGTCAGCTATTACGATTACTACCAGCCCGAAGCCTATGTCCCGCGGACCGACACCTATATCGAGAAAGAATCCCAGATCAACGAGGCGATCGACCGCATGCGCCACTCGGCGACGCGGGCGCTGCTCGAACGCGACGACGTGATCATCGTGGCCTCGGTTTCCTGCATCTACGGCATCGGCTCGGTCGAGACCTATTCGGCGATGACGCAGGATATGATCGTCGGCGAAATGTATGATCAACGCGAATTTCTGGCCGAGCTTGTCGCCCAGCATTACCGTCGCCTCGACGCCAGCTTCCAGCGCGGAGGTTTCCGCGTGCGCGGCGATATCGTCGAGGTCTGGCCAGCCCACCTCGAGGACCGCGCCTGGCGCTTCGACTTCTTCGGAAACGAGCTGGAAGCGATCACCGAATTCGATCCCTTGACCGGACAGAAAACCGACACTTTCAAGCAGATCCGCATCTACGCCAATAGCCACTACGTGACCCCTCGACCGACAATTCAACAGGCAATCAAAGGGATACGGGCAGAACTTGCCAATCAGCTTCAGGTTTTTCAGAACGAGGGAAAGCTGCTCGAGGCGCAAAGGATCGAGCAGCGCACCAACTTCGACCTCGAGATGCTCGAGGCCACCGGCGTCTGCAACGGCATCGAAAACTACTCGCGCTATCTGACCGGCCGCGCCCCCGGAGAGCCGCCGCCGACGCTCTTTGAATTCATCCCCGACAACGCCATCGTTTTCGCCGATGAATCCCACGTCTCGGTGCCCCAGATCGGCGGCATGTATCGCGGCGACTTCCGGCGCAAATCGGTGCTGGCCGAGCACGGCTTCCGCCTGCCCTCCTGCATGGACAACCGGCCGCTGAAATTCGAGGAATGGGACGCGATGCGCCCGCAATCGGTCTTCGTCAGCGCCACCCCCGCGCAATGGGAGATGGACCAGACCGGCGGCGTCTTTACCGAACAGGTCATCCGCCCGACCGGCCTGCTTGACCCGCCGGTCGAAATCCGCCCCGTCGAGATGCAGGTCGACGACCTGCTCGACGAGGTTCGCAAGGTCACCGCAAACGGCATGCGCACGCTCGTCACCACCCTGACCAAACGCATGGCCGAGGACCTGACGGAGTATCTGCACGAACAGGGCATCCGCATCCGCTACATGCATTCCGACATCGACACGATCGAGCGGATCGAGATTCTGCGCGACCTGCGTCTGGGTGCGTTCGACGTCTTGGTCGGGATCAACTTGTTGCGCGAAGGCCTTGATATTCCTGAATGTGGCCTGGTCGCAATCCTCGATGCCGACAAGGAGGGTTTCCTCCGCTCGACCACTTCGCTGATCCAGACGATCGGTCGCGCGGCGCGCAACGCCGATGGCCGCGTCATCATGTACGGCGACAAAATCACCGGCAGCATGGAGCGCGCCATCGCCGAAACCAACCGCCGCCGCGAGATCCAGATGGCCTATAACGAGGCCCACGGCATCACGCCGCAGACGGTGCGCAAGAATGTGGAAGATGTTCTCGCAGGGCTGTGGCAGGGCGATACCGATGAATCGCGCATCACCGCGACCATCGACAAGCCGCTGGTCGGCGCCAACCTCGCAGCCCATCTCGACGCGATCCGCGCCCAGATGCGCAAGGCGGCGGAGAACCTCGAGTTCGAAGAGGCGGCGCGGCTGCGCGACGAGGTCAAACGCCTCGAAGCGGTCGAACTGGCGGTATCGGATGATCCTTTGGCGCGGCAATCGAGCATCGAGGCTGCGGCAGAGGCCGCAGTCAAATCCTCGGGACGCTCGACCGCCGGTCGCGCCGGCCAGCGCGGCGGCACCAAACGCTCGCGCAAAAGCCATTAATTGTCCAATCCGCGGAATCACGAGATTTCGCGGATTTCCTCAATCCCAATGGGACAGAAGTTCGGTGACCAGTGCCGCGACTTCGGCTTTGGCGGCAGCGTTGCGGCTGCTTTCGCTTGCGGCCATGCCCAGCCCCAAAGCCTCGGCATAGGCGACACGGTTCGCGATCTGGACCTGTGCCACCCCCGCCCCCATCTCCGAGGCCTTTCCGGCAATCTCGGCGGCAAGGCGGGTGTTCGGGCGGGTGCGGTTGAGGACGATCATCGCTTCGGCTTTTTCGCGCCGCGCCAGATCCAGCACACCCTCGGTCGCCCAAAGATCGACATGGCTGATCGCGACCGGCACCATGACCAGATCGGCCACCCGGAGCGCGGGCCGCAGATCACTGTCGATTTTCGGCGGCGTGTCGATCAGGACGAAATCGAAACGCTTCTTCAGCTTCTCGGATTCGTAGCTCGCCCCCCAAGCCGAGGAGGTCGAAAACTCCATCGCCTCGTCATCGCCGCGCTGGCGCAAACGCTCGACGAACCAGCGCCCCAGACTGCCCTGCGGATCGGTATCGATCAGGGCAACCGAATGGCCGCGCGCGCGCAATTCGATCGCGAGATGGATGGTCAGCGTGGTCTTGCCCGAGCCGCCCTTTTGCTGCGCCACGGTAATGATGCGTCCTGCCATCTCGCCTCCAGCCCTCGCGAAACCCGCCGTCCTTTGCCCGAGCCTAGAGACTGGCGCGGCGCGATGCACGATCTTTTCGCAGGTGCAGCATTTTTTCTCAGAAGGCCGAGACGACCTCGTACATCACCGGCTCGAAACTGCGGCACATGCCGTGGATGACGCGGTTGCGGTTGCGCATTTCGGGGTTGCGCAGCATTGCCTGATAATCGCCGCGCGCCTGCCATTGCGAATAGGTCGCGATCCGCGTCTGCGCGTCGTTGAGATGCACCGCGCCGGAAATATAGCCCGGCTGGTGGCTGATCACGGCGGCATAGGCATCCTCAAGGGCTTCGAGCACGTCATGCGCGGTGCCCGGCGTCACGTCGAAGGTGCAGATCACGGTCTGTCCGGTAAAGCCTGCTTTGATCTCGGTCATGGCTCGCTCTCCCTGCTGGCTGGCCTTGCTGGCTGAACCGGCCGCCCCAACCGGTCGGGCCGATCCGCCATGATCCCAGCTTACGTCGCTTTCGCGCGATGACAAAGCCTTCCGCACAGCGTCACAAGCGCAGGTCTTGCGGCAGGGGCTTGTGCCCCCGCGCTTGCCACGCGCATCCCATTGCACCGCCGCGACAAAGGGCGCATCTTCCGCGCCGATCCAAGCTCAGGAGCAGCGCGATGATTCCGGTATTCGACGGCCATAACGATTTTCTGCAACGCATGGTCGAGGCCGGACCGGCCCGAGACGCGCTTTGGCTGAAAGGTGACGGCACCGGCCATCTCGACCTGCCGCGCATCAAGGCCGGCGGTATGATCGGCGGCTTTTTCGCGATCTGGACACCCTCGCCCGAGGGGCCGAACGATGATGCTGCCGTGGCGCAGATGGAGAATCCGCCCTTCGCGCTCGACCTGCCCGATCCGGTTCCCGCAACCGAGGCCCTGCCCCATGCAATGGCGCAGGCCGCAAACCTCCTTGCGATGGAACGCACCGGCACGCTGCAAATCTGCCGCAGTGCCGCCGACATCCGCGAGGCGATCGCGGCAGGCCGGATCGCCGCCGTCATGCATATCGAGGGGGCCGAGCCGGTTGCCGATCTCGACATGCTCCATGTCTGGCATACGATGGGGCTGCGTTCGCTCGGGCCGGTCTGGTCGCGTCCGACGATCTACGGCCATGGCGTGCCCTTTGCCTTCCCCTCGTCGCCCGATACGGGACCGGGTCTGACGGATGCGGGCAAGGCCTTGGTGCGTGAGTGCAACCAGCTGCGCATCATGCTCGATCTGTCGCATTTGAACGAAAAAGGCTTTGACGATATTGCCGCGCTCTCGGATGCGCCGCTGGTCGCCAGCCACTCCTGCGCCCATGCGATCTCGGCCAGCTCGCGCAATCTCACCGACCGCCAGTTGCAGGTGATTGCCCGCTCGAAGGGATTGGTCGGGCTGAACTATGCCACGGGTTTCCTTCGTGCGGACGGAAAGCGCCAAAGCTTTGCCGGTTTCGATGTCATTCTCGCCCATCTCGACCATATGCTCGCCATTCTTGGCGAGGATGGCGTGGCGTTGGGATCGGATTACGACGGGGCGCTGATGCCGCTTGATCTGTCGGATGCGGGCAAGCTGCAGAACCTGACCGCCGCCATGCAGGCGCATGGCTATAGTGACGAGCTGGTCGCCAAGATTGCGTGGAAGAACTGGGTCAATGTGCTCGAGCGGACCTGGGGCGCCTGAAACCGGCGGTCGGGCGGCATCGCGATTTGCGGGCCGTCCAAAGGCTTGCGGGTGTGAGAACGGCTCTCTCCGACGGAACTCATGACCAAAAACCCTCGAACGAAGCGGGCATGAAATCCGCTCTCACGAAACCATAGGGACATGAAGGGGCGGTTTGCGAAAGCGCTCCTTCATGAAACTTGTCGGGAGTTTCCCTGGAGAGTGCCGATCTTCGGAAACGCCGCCATGAAACAACATTATGTTGTCAATATAATTGATTGATATAACTACTATTTGCTAAATTCAGCGCTCATGCCAGACAGCAATATTGGCGCGCTTTTGATCCAAAATCATGGCTGCGCGCGGCCCCGACCTGCTCGCCTAAAGCCGCGTGCCGCCATCCCTGCCGCGAAACAGCACGAGCCCGACCGCCGTTGCCAAAAGCAGTATCCCCGCGCCGGTCGTAACCGCAGGAAAGCCGCCCCGCAGATAGACCAGCGACATGAGCCAAGGCCCGAGAAAGACCGCCAGATAGGTCACCGTACTGTGGAGCCCCATCGCGGCGCCTCCGGCATGAGGGGCCGCGCGGTTCAACAGCACGATGATCCCGTTCACGCCATATTGGTTCAGAAAGCCCCATGCGGCGGCATTGAGCATCGCAAGCACGGGATGGGCCAGCGTCACCGACATTGCGAAATAGGCAAAGCTGATCGCGAATAGCAGGACGACCAAGCCGCGCTGGCTGCGGATTGCGCCGAACCGGCCGACCAGCGCGCCGCTTAGGCCGAAGCCCAGACCATAGGCCATGACGTAGAGCCCCGCCCTGCCCGCGCCTTGGCCCGAGGCGGCGCGTACGCCTTCGCCGAAATAGGAAAACGTGCCGTAAAATCCGGTCATGAAAACAAGGCAGATCAGCATAACCGGACGCACGCCGGGCAGCATGAAGGCCTGCATCGGACGGCTGGCGCTCCGCTTGCCGCCAAGCGCGCGCGGCATGCGCAAAGCATAGCCCGCAGCCACCGCGAAAGAGGCGACCGCCAGCGTCAGATAGATGCTGCGCCAGCCGAAATGGCTGGTCATGAAGGCCGAAAGCGGCACCGCCGCCACCAAAGAGACCGCCCAGCCGGTCAGCACGGTGCCCAGACGCCCCGTCTCCCGCCCTTCGGGTGCGGTGCTGGTCGCGGTGGCATAGATCGCGGGCAGCATCACCCCGACCGCAAGCCCCGCAAGTGCTTGCGAGGCTGCAAGCATCTGCCAGCTCGCGCTTAGTCCGGCGACCACCTGCGCGATACCGACCAGTGCCGCACAACCCGCAAGGGTGATGCGCGGCCCGTAGCGGTCGACCAGCCCCGAGAGCAGGAAGGCGGAAAACGCCGTGGTCGCCCCGAATGCCGAAATCGAGCGCGCGATGCGGATCGGATCGGTCCCGAGCTCGCGCGCGACATCCCCCATGATCGGGCTCAGGACGAAAGCATTCGCTCCGACCAGAACCACGCCGACCACCAAGAGCCCCAAGGCCAGTCCCGAAAGTGTCGTCCGCATTCCGCTCTTGCCGCCTTTTTCCGTCCTGTTCTCGGGCCTCGCGCCTCCACCCCGCCGTCTTCCCCTCCGCCCCAGACAAGGCGGGAATCGCTGGAAAACGCGGGGGATCGGGTGAAGGCGCGCGGCGGCCTTATGCTTCTGAAGCCGTCGCGCTCCAGGGTTTATTCTCATTCAGCGCCAGCGCAAGATGGTCGATGAAGGCGCGCAGCTTGGCCGGCATCGGACTCACCGGCGGCCACACGACCGAGATCGGCAGCGGCCGCATCGGCAGATCGGGCAGGATCCGCACCAGCCGACCCTTGGCGATCTCGGGCCCGACGATAAAGCCCGGCAACATGCCCAGCCCCAGACCGGCCAGCACGAAATCGCGCATCGCCTCGCCATTGTTCATCGAGATCCGGCTGCTGACCTGCGGCGACACCGCCCGCCCGCTCATCTGGAACTGCCACATCCGCGTATCGGCAAGATGGCTGTAGCTGATCACCGGATGATCGCGCAAAGAGGCCAGATCCTCCGGCATGCCGTGCCGCTCGATATAGGCGGGGCTCGCGACCGGAACGACGTGATCTTCGCAAAGCTTGCGCGCCTTGAGGGCGGTATCGCGCATTTCGCCGATCCGCACCGCGACGTCGAAACCGTCATGCAGCAGATCGCGCGCACGGTCGTCGAAGTCGATGCGCAGCTCGAGCTCGGGATGGAGCGCGGCGAAACGCGCGATGATCGGGCCGAGATGCATGGTGCCGAAGCTCATGGGGGCGCAGATCGACAGACGGCCGCGCAGGGCGCTGATCCCGTCCATCCCCCAGGCCGCGCTTTCGGCGGCGGCGGACAGATCGCTCAGCGCCGGCCGCAGCTTTTCGGCCAGCCGCGTTGCAGCCTCGGTCGGGGTGATCCGTCCGGCATTGCGGCGAAAGAGCGCCGCGCCCAAGGCGGCCTCGAAATCCGAAACCCGCTTGCTGACCACGGATTTCGACAGGTTCAACCGCTCGGCGGCGGCGGTGACGGTCCCCAACTCCATAACGGTCAGGAAGGTCTCGATCTCATCAAGGGAATAACGCATGGGCCCTTATAGCGCGCCGCTTTCCGTTCGCAAATACCGAACGCGGGATTTGATCGTGGCGGGATAGCGAAAAGTTTCGCGAAGGTCGATATCAGTGGCGACATTGCTGCAGGGGGACATCATGCAACTCACAGGCATCCACCATCTGACCGCCATTACCGCCAATGCTGCGGCCAACAAGCGCTTTTACACCGAGACGCTCGGTCTGCGTCTGGTCAAGAAAACCGTCAATCAGGACGACACCAGCGCCTATCACCTGTTCTACGCAGATGGACAGGCAACGCCGGGAACCGATCTGACTTTCTTCGACTGGCCGGCCGCTCCGGCGCGGCGCGGCACGCATTCGATCAGCCGGACGGGCTTGCGCGTGAACGAGGACAGCTTCGACTTCTGGGCAGCGCGCCTGCGCGAGGCCGATCTGATCACCGGCGCGGTCACCCTGCTCGACGGGCGCACCACGCTCGACTTCGAGGATCCCGAGGGCCAACGCTTCCGCCTGACCGAAGATGTCGCGGGTCAAAGTCATCCCTGGGCGAAAAGCCCGATCGATGCGGCCCACCAGATCCGCGGTCTCGGCCCGATCACGATTTCGGTCCCCGATCTCGCCCCGACCGAGGCCGTGCTGACCCAGCTCATGAACATGCGCCGCGTCCGCGATTATGCGAGCCCCGACGGCGAGGGTCAGGTCCATGTCTTCGAGATGGGCGAAGGCGGCCCCTCGGCCGAACTTCATGTCGCGGTCCAGCCCGGCTTGCCGATCGCCCGTCAGGGCGCGGGCGCGGTCCATCACGTCGCTTTCCGCGTGCCGGATGTGCCGCAGATCCAGGAATGGGCGCGCCAGCTGCAGTCGATGCGGGTGCCGAACTCGGGCGAGGTCGAGCGTTACTACTTCCGCTCGCTCTACTTCCGCGAGCCGGGCGGCAACCTGTTCGAGATCGCGACCGACACCCCCGGTTTCGCCGTGGACGAGTCGATGGATGCGCTTGGCGAACGGCTCTCGCTGCCGCCCTTCCTCGAAAACCAGCGCGACCGCATCGAGGCGGGCCTGAAGCCGCTCGACTAAGCAAAGCCGCAAGTAACACGAAGGCCGGAGCCCCGCAGGACTCCGGCCTTTCCTTTTGGGCCACCTTCGGGCCTTTCTTCATCACCCAAATACCCGAACCACGCCAGCTGCTCTCAACGCAAGCGGTCATCCGGACCGAGACGGCAGCAAAAGGCCCCGAAGCCGAGCTTCGGGGCCTGTTTCCGTTCGGGCGCGCCGGATTTACTGGTGATGCGCCTTCATCCATTGCGTTGCCCGCGCCAGATCATCGGGCGTGAGCTGATGGCCGGTCTCGAGGATCTGCTCGTCGAGATCGGCCCCCGAATCCTTGAACCAGGCGGCCAGCTTCGGCGTATTGGTGCCGTAGGGGTCGCTCGCGCCCGTCAGCATCAGAACCTTCGCCCCCGCCAGATCGGCCTGCGGCAGATCGTCAAGCACGGGGATCGCGCGCAACAAGATCGCCTGACGGATGACGTCGGGATAAAGCCCCATGACGGCCGCCGCGAAATTCGCGCCGTTGGAATAGCCCATCGCCGTGATCCGCGCGGCATCGAGCCCGTAGGCGCGCACCGCCTCGTGCATGAAAGCGGCAAAGGCTTCGGCCTCCGAACGGATGTCGTCCTGATCGAAAGACAGCATGTTCAGGCGGCGGAACCAGCGTCCGACCCCTTCTTCGGTCGAGCGCCCGCGCACCCCCAAAAGGGTCGCATGCGGATTGATGCGATGCGCCAGCGGCATCAGATCGGATTCGTTGCCGCCCGTACCGTGCAGCAGGACGATGACGCTGCCGTCGGGCTCTTCGGGCGTGTGGAAGCGGTGGACGAAAGGCAGATCGCGCATCGGATTCCTTTCCTCGCCCGGAAGGGCGAATTGCGGCAGGATGATCTTGAGATCCTCGGCCGGCGTCAGGGCATTGGCCGGAATGAACAGGGTTTCGCCCAGATGCGCGGCCTCTTCATCGACGGTAAAGCCCGGCTCGTCGGTCGCATATTCATAAAGAATCCCGCCGGGCTCGCGCACATAGAGCGAGAGGAAGTATTTGCGGTCATGGACATTGGTCACGCCCTCCTCGCCCTTGAGATCAAGGCGCATCTGGCGGACCGCACCGACATCGGCGGCACGGAAGGCCACATGGTCGAAAATCCCCGCGCCGGGGATCGAGGGGACGTAGCCGCGCACGTTGCGCACGTCGATCGCATCGGTCTCGGAATACATGCGCTGGGTATTGCCTTCGACCGGACCGGGCCGGTAGCCGAAGCGTTTGGCGAATTCCAGCGTCTCTTCCGGCTTTTCGGTCAAAAGCGTCACCGCGCGGATCCGCGTCGGCGCGATCGGGTCGGGCAAGGCCGCGCCTGCGGGCATATCGACGCCGACCAGCTTGACGATCACCCCGTCTGGATCGCGCAGACGCAGGACCGGCTCGCCGAATTCGTGCTTGGGCCCCTCGAGCGGGATATGCGCGCTCATGGCGCGGGTCAGCCAGTCGCCGATGCTCGAGACCGGCACGGCAAAGGCCAGCTCGCCGACCTGCCCCGCACCGGTGCGCCCGCTTGCGCCGTCCTCCCATACCAGAAAGCTCACGACCGAGCCGGGGCTCCCCAGCTGGTCGCCGTAAAAGAGATGCAGCTGCTCGCTGTCCTCATAGCCGCCGGTGCGCTTGATCAGCCTCAGGCCGAGAAAGCCCGCGTAGAAATCCACGTTCGCCTGAACCTTGCGGGTAATCAGGGTGACGTGATGAATGCCAGTCGTCATTTTTTCTGTCCCAAAGCATCGCGCCCGTGCGGCGCGTCCCAATCCATGATCGGGCCGGTCGGCACGATCCCGTAGGGGTTGATGGTCGGATGGCTGCGATAATAGTGGTTAACGATATGCGGGAAATTCACCGTATCCGCGATCCCCGGCACTTGGTACAGCTCGCGCGCCCAGCCCAGCAGGTTGGGATAATCGCGCAGCTGGTAGCGGTTGCATTTGAAATGGGTGTGATAGACCGCGTCGAAGCGGACCAAAGTCGTGAACAACCGCCAATCGGCCTCGGTCGGCCGGTCGCCCGTCAGATAGCGTTTGCGCGACAGGATGTTTTCCAGCCAGTCGAGGCTGTCGAACAGCGGCCCGACCCCTTCGTCATAGGCTTCCTGCGAGGTGGCGAAACCGGCCTTGTAGACGCCGTTGTTGACCGTGTCGTAAATCCGCGCGTTGAGGGCGTCGATCTCGGGATGCAGATCCTCGGGCCAGTAATCGGCATGATTGCCGGTCAGCCCGTTGAAGGCCGAATTCAGCATCCGGATGATTTCCGAGGATTCGTTCGAGACGATGGTGTCCAGCTTTTTGTCCCACAGAACCGGCACCGTCACGCGGCCCGAGGCCTTGGGATCGGCGCGCAGATAGATGTCGCGCAAAAAGGGCAGTCCGAACAATGTGTCGCCGGTCGCGGCCGGAAAATCGGTCGCGAAGGTCCAGCCGTCTTCGCGCATGACCGGATGGACGGCCGAATAGGAGATATGCTCCTCGAGGCCCTTGAGAACGCGGAAGATCAGCGCGCGATGTGCCCAAGGGCAGGCATAGCTGACATAGAGATGATAGCGCCCGCTTTCGGCCGCGAAGCCGCCCGTCCCGCTCGGCCCTGCGGCACCATCGGGGGTGATCCAGTTTCGCCAAGAGGTAACGCTGCGCTGGAAGCGCCCGCCCGTGCTCGTGGTGTCATACCATTGATCACGCCATTCTCCGTCAACCAACAAGCCCATCCGGCATCCTCCGTCGTCACACACATATCTGTTTGGCGCTGTTTTAGTTCCCTTTCCCGTGGTTCACAAAGCCTTCCGTCGCGAAAGCCGTGTCAGCTCAGGCCGAACGCGGGCCGGCTTGCGCGTTCGCAATCGCCCAAAGGCACGAGGGGCTCGACCCGGCCCCTGCTCCACCGCTCCCGCCACCCTCCGCTCCGGCCGCCGGTCCGCGCCGCGCGAATTCAGCTTGCCCCGGGCACAAGCCGCGCAATAGGCTTGCTTTATGGTCGCCCCGACACCGCCCCTTCCGCCGCAAACCGACGCGCGACAGCTGCGCGGCGAGGCGGCTTTCGGCCCGCCCGCCGTGGTGGCCCCGACAAAAGCGCGCCGCGCGCGCCATCGGCCCGTACCTGCCCCGCCTCGGCCCGCCTGCCGTCCCGCCCCCGCGCCGCGGCCCTGACCGGAATACGTCGCGGGCGCATGCGGCAGCCCGCGACGATGATCAAAACCGCCGCAACAGGGAGAAAACGATGAAGCCTCGCTATCTGTCTACCGCCCTCGCCCTTCCGCTGATCACCTTTGGCGCCGCCGCTTGGGCCGAATGCGGCAGCCCGACCATCGCCAGCATGAACTGGCAAAGCGCGGAAATCCTTGCCAGCCTCGACCAGTTCATCCTCAACAACGGCTATGATTGCTCGGCCGAGATCGTGACCAGCGACACGGTTCCCGCGATCACCTCGCTCGTGGAAAAGGGCCAGCCCGAGATCGTGCCCGAGGCCTGGGTCGATCTCGTCCCCGAGGTCTTCGCCGCAGGCATGGCCGAGGACAAGATCGTGCAGGTCGGGCGCTCGCTGCCCGATGGCGGCCAGCAGGGCTGGTTCATCCCGAAATATGTGGCCGACGCCCATCCCGAGCTGAAAACCGTAACCGATATCCTCGCCCATCCCGAGATCTTCCCCTCGCCCGAGGACCCCTCGCGCGGGGCGATCTACAACGGCCCCGAAGGCTGGGGCGGCACGATCGTCACCAACCAGCTCGCCAAGGCTTTCGACGTGGCGGGCAAGGGCTTTGACGTGATCGATACCGGCTCGGCGGCAGGGCTTGATGGCTCGATCGCCAAAGCCTACGAGCAAAAGGCCCCCTGGCTCGGCTTTTACTGGGCGCCGACCTCGCTTTTGGGCAAATACGAGATGGTCAGCGTCGATTTCGGCGTGCCGATGGATATGGACGAATGGCGTCGCTGCACCTCGATCGCCGATTGCCCCGATCCCAAGCCGAACGCCTTTCCGCGCGACAATGTCTTCACCCTCGTCGCCAAACCCTATGCCGACAAGGCCGATCCGGCGGTTCTCGACTATCTCGCCAAGCGCAGCTGGAGCAACGACACCGTCAACGTGCTGATGGCCTGGATGACCGACAATCAGGCGACCGGCGAGGAAGGCGCGAAAGAGTTTCTCAAAAACAACGAGAATCTCTGGCTCGGCTGGGTGACTCCCGAGGCGGCCGACAAGATCCGCGCCGCGCTTTAAGACAAAACTGCAAAGGCCGGCCCCTGGGCCGGCCTTTTTTCTCCCCCGCGCGAACGACCCGCCCATGACGCTCGCCCATTGCGCCATGCGCGGCGGAACCGGCCCCTCCACGCCGCGCGCGGCGCGCGCGTCCATCCGATAAAGTAAAGACATAACAGCAGACTACCGCTCATGTCCGATAAAGCGCTTCGGAAGTCCCTGTCCTCCGCGGCAAGTGGCGCATATGGGAAAATCCGCCATGATCCGGCAAAACAATCCGGATGCGCGACCCCAAAATTGCGACAGATTATGTCGCGACAACTTGACAAGACAGTTAACAACCCTTCGTTTGCAGCCACGGAAACGTGATCGGAGGAAGGGCCTAATGGGTATGGATCGGTTGGAGAGTTTTCTGGGGGAGCTCGGAAGCATCATTTGGGGGCCCTATCTGCTCATCCCCCTTTTGCTCGGAACGGGGCTTTATCTCACCATTCGTCTTGGCGGCATCCAGCTGGTGCGTTTGGGCGCGGCGCTTCGCCTCGGCCTGATCAAGCGCCATGACGACGAAGGCGCCGAGGGCGACATTTCGCAATTCGAGGCGCTGACCACCGCCATGGCCGCAACCGTGGGCACCGGCAACATCGTCGGCGTCGCGACCGCGATCAGCATCGGCGGCCCCGGCGCGTTGTTCTGGATGTGGATGACCGCGCTTTTGGGCATGGCCTCGAAATATTCCGAAGCCTTCCTCGGCGTGCGTTACCGCACCACCGATGCGGCGGGCGAGAAATCGGGCGGTCCGCAATATTATCTCGAGCGCGGCATTCCGAACGGTTTCGGCAAATTCCTCGCGCTCTGCTTCGCGATTTTCGCGGTCTGTGCCTGTTTCGGCATCGGCAACATGACGCAGGGCAATTCGATCGCCTCGAACCTCGAGCGCAGCTTTGCCGTTCCCGCATGGGTGACCGGCGGCGCGCTGGCGGTTCTGACTCTGGTCGTTCTGGTCGGCGGCATCAAATCCATCGGCAAAGTCACCGCGGGCCTCGTTCCGGCGATGATCCTGTTCTATGTTCTGGGCGCGCTCTACATTCTCGGCGCCAATGCCAGCATGGTTCCGGCAGCGTTCGGCGAGATCTTCTCGCAGGCCTTCACCGGCACGGCGGCCACCGGCGGCTTCCTCGGCTCGACCATCATGATCGCGGTGCAATACGGCGTGGCGCGCGGGATTTTCTCGAATGAATCCGGCATGGGTTCGGCAGCCATCGCCGCCGCTTCCGCCCAGACCTCCCATCCGGTGCGTCAAGGTCTGGTCTCGATGACCCAGACCTTCATCGACACGATCATCGTCGTCTCCTGCACCGGCCTCGTCATCATCACGACCGGCGTCTGGAACGAGGTCGATCCGGCCTCCGGCCAGCTCATTTCGGCCTCGATCATGACCGGTCAGGCCTTCTCGCACGGGTTGCCGGGCGAATGGGGCCATTGGATCGTGACCATCGGTCTGGTGCTCTTTGCCTATTCGACCATCCTCGGCTGGGCCTATTACGGCGAGCGCAACATCGAGCGTCTGGTCGGCCGTGGCGGCGTCATGCCCTTCCGCGTGCTCTTCTCGCTGGTCGTTTTCTTCGGCTGCACCGTGCAGCTGGGTGTCGTGTGGAACTTCTCTGACGTGATGAACGGCCTGATGGCCATTCCGAACCTGATCGGCCTGCTGATCATGTCCGGACTGATCGCGCGCGAGACCAAGCTTTACCTCAAGCATGACCCCAAACTCGAAGCGACTTCGGCCGAGATCGAAGCCTTCATGAAGGGTGATCGCGGCTGGGAGGAATGGAAAGCGAACGAACGCAAAGGCTAAGACCCGCCGCGTCCGAATGCGGGGCCAAGCCCCTCTCCAGACACCGCGTCCCGATCATCGGGGCGCGGTTTTTTCATGGCGGCAGGTTCTGGCCTCTTCGCCCAGCTCATCGGACATTCCGCCAAGGGCGGTTTCGTGGCAGAATGATGCGATGCCCCCAACGGGGCCGAAGTCGCGCGCAAAGATCGGGTGAGGCCATGACCACAGATCCGCATGCCGAGCCTTCCTCCGCCCTTGATGCGGCGCTCAACCAGTCGGGCGCGCTTGCGGGCTATAACGCCTTTCTCGGCGACCGTGCCTTTCGCGAGGCGGTGACCGCTCTGGGCGCGGATTGGGCCAGCGACCGCCTGAGCGCACTTGGCGCGGCGGTCGGCTCGGCCGAGGTCATCGCCAATGCCGAAGCCGCCAACCGCCATCCCCCCGAATGGCAAAGCCACGACCGTTTCGGCAACCGTCGCGACGAGATCGCCTTTCATCCGGCTTGGCATGCGCTGATGACCTTGGCGCGCGGGGCCGAGGTCCATTCGCTGCCATGGTCCGCAGAGGCGCACCCTTCGGGTTCGGGGACCGCGGCGCGCAAGGGCGCACATCTGGTCCGCGCGGGACTGTCCTATCTGCTCAACCAAGCCGAAAACGGCATCTGCTGCCCGATCACGATGACCTTCGCCGCCCCTGCCGCGCTGCGCCACGCGCCCGATCTTCTGGCGCGGTTTTCAGCCGGCATTCTGGCAGCAGGCCATGACCCCCGCCCGCTTGCCCCCGACCAAAAGACCGCGCTCTCGGTCGGCATGGCCATGACCGAGAAGCAGGGCGGCTCCGATCTGCGCCAGACCCGCACCACGGCAAGGCAGGCGGGGGATCTGTGGCTCCTCGACGGGCATAAATGGTTCTTTTCGGTCCCCCAATCCGATCTCTTTCTGACGCTGGCCCGCAGCGGGCGCGGCATCAGCTGCTTTCTCGCGCAGGGCTGGCGCGACGACGGGAGCCGCAACGGGCTTTTCATCCAGCGCCTCAAGGACAAATGCGGCAACCGCTCCAACGCTTCGGCCGAAGTGGAGTTTCGCGGCCTCGAGGCACGGTTGGTCGGAGAGGAAGGGCGCGGCATCGCCACCATCCTCGAGATGGCGCATCTGACGCGGCTCGATTGTGCGATCAGCGCGGGGGCGATCATGCGTCAGGCGCTGACGCAGGCGATCCATCACACCAGCCACCGCAGCGCCTTCGGCCGCCGCCTGATCGAGCAGCCGCTGATGCAGGCGGTGCTTGCCGATCTGGCTTTGGACAGCGAGGCCTTCCTGTGGTCGGGCCTGCGCCTTGCCGCGACACAGGGCGGCGATGACGAGGCCGAGCATCTGCTGGGCCGGCTGGTCATTCCGATGGGGAAATATCTCGCCTGCAAACGCACGCCCGCCTTTGTCGCCGAGGCGATGGAATGTCACGGCGGCAACGGCTTTGTCGAACCCCATCCGCTGGCGCGGCTTTACCGCGAGGCACCGCTCAACGGTATCTGGGAGGGCTCGGGCAATGTCGTCTGCCTCGACGTGTTGCGCGCCGCGCGCAATGCGCCCGAAAGTCTGGGGCTCTGGCTGGACGAGACGCGCAAAGCGCGTGGCGCCAGCCGCGAATTCGACCGCGCGCTCGCGGATTTCGAGCCGCTCCTGCGCGATCTCGACACCGCCGAGCCGCGGGCGCGGCTGATCGTCGAGCGGATGGCGCGCCTTTTTCAGGCCGGTCTTTTGCTGCGCCATGCGCCCGATACGGTCGCCCATGCCTTCTGTCGCGCGCGGCTTGGGCCCCATCACGGGCAGGATTACGGCGCAACCAGCGGCATCGGCCCCGCCGCCCGCATTCTCGAACGCGCGGCGGTTGGGCCAATGCAGGGCTAGGGCAATCCCGCCCCGATCCGCGCCCTTACGGCAGCGGCGTCAGATCGTCATAGCTCATGAGTGCGAGCATCGGCTTTTCGCCGCCGTTCTCGACCACACGCGCAACGATCTGGTAGCTCCGCCCCGCGACCAGCGGCCCTTGCGCCACCGAGGTCGCAACCGGCGGGACGAAAAGCGTATAGGCCTCGCCCGCCGTATCGCGCACCGCAATCGCCGAGCCGTAAAGGCGCAGCTGCTCCGGGTCGATCCGGGCAGCCGCCTCGGGATCGAGTGCGCCGCTCACTTCGGCGCGCAACGACAAGATGCGCCGCCCGACCGGATCCTTCGCCGGATCATAGCCCACCCCCGATTTCGCCCGCGCCGACCAATCGGCCTCTTGCGCGGCCAGCGCCGCCTGAAGCGAGCCGTAGCGGATGAACCATTCGGCATTGGCGATATCGGGGCTGCGCATGACGGCATGGGCCGCCTCGGTCAGGGCCATGGCGACGGTGGGAACCTTGGGATCGCTGCCCTGTTTGAGCCCCTCGACAAAAGCGGCGGCGCGGTTGCGCATCGTGGCAATCGCCTCGTCGCCGCTGGTCGGGCTGCCCGCCGAAGGCGCGGCCGTGATCGCCGAGATCACCCCTGCCCCCAAAGCCACGGCCGAGCGCCCCTCGTTGGGCGCGATCACGATCAGCGCGCCATTGCCGAGATCCTGCTGGCCGACCTGAAGCTGGCGCAGCATGATCTGGGCATAGGCTTCGGGGCTCAGCCCGTGCAGGCTGTCGGTGACGATGGTCACGATCTCGACGCCGGGCTTTTGGGCATAGGCAAAAGCGTCGCGCGCGAGCGAGGCGATTTCCTTTTCGTTGACCAACCCCATCGGGTCATAGACGAAGCGCTCGAATTTCACCGGAACCGCATGGGGATCGGGCAAGGGCAGCCTGTAGCCGCTGCGCCCGTGGCTGCCGTTTGCGGAGACCGTATGCTGGGCGCCTGCCGGTTGCGGAGCGCCATGAGCAACCAAGGTAGCAGCCTCCGCCCCCGCATTCGCAGGCTTGAGCTGGGTCTGAAGCTTTTCGCGCAACAGCGCCAAAGCAGCATCGGCCGCCTCGGCGGCATGGCGCGAGAGATCGGGGCTTGCGCCCTCGCCGCGGTCGGGGCGCGGTTGCGGGCGGGCCGCGATGGCGCCCGACTCCACCGCGACAGGCACGGGCTGGATGCAGCCCCCGTCCTCGCCGCAAGCCTGTATCCAGCCTGCCGCCAACTCCTCGAGTTGTGGCAAAGCCGCAAGGCGCTTGGCCGGATCGCCCGCATTGGCCGCATCGATCGCCGCCAGAGCCGCCGGAAGATCCGCGCCCATCCGTTCGAGCAGGAAGCCCGCATTGCGGTCGGCCTCGCGCTCCTCGACAGGCATGCTCGCACCCGCAAGCAGGCTGTGGCCCATCAGGTGATGGGAGACCTCATGCGCAAGAGCGGCGAGAAGCGGCCAATCCTGTGCCGCGCGGGCCTGCGCGAGATTGCCTGTCCGCTCTTGCGGCACGACCAACACCCGACGCGGAATGCCGTTATCGTCCGGCAGGATCACGGCGGAAATGCGCGGCACATCGGCGAGGACCAGCGTGAAATTCTGCGGCAGGCCGGTCAAGGTCATGACCCCGTCAAGCGCGGTCTGCGCATCCTTGATTTCGGCGGCGCTCGCCGTGCTTTTGGCCAGAAGTCCGGCCATATCCGCGACCCCGAGCGCGGCCGCAGCCGGCTCGGCATCGGGCAATCCCCGAAACTGCACCGCCGCATCCGCATCCGGTGCGCCTTGCGCGAATGCAGGCTGAATCCAGCCGCCCTGCGCCGCCAATCCGAGAGAAAGCGCCATGACCGCCACAGTTTTGCGCAACCTTGCTTCTGTGCTTTTCACCGGCATCACCTCTCCCCTCGCGCATGTCGTGACCTCGCATAACAGCCCCACCACCAAGCGGGAATAGCCTTGGTGGCGGCTCTGCCTCACGAAAGCGTAACCATGCGATTTTTCTTTATAAAACGCGAGCGACCATGCGGCATTTCTCGCCTTTTGGTTGATTTCCCTTGATCTTTCCCGCCTGTCGCGACGGCCGGATCGCACAAGGGCCGAACCCTCCATCGCCGTCCCGCGCAGCCCTCCCGACACGCAGATGCCAAAGCCTCTCGCGCTCCCGTGATCGCCAGTGCGAGATCCCGAGCGGAAAACCGGCTTTGGCCCGCACGCCAATGCCCCCGCCCGTCACCGGCAGAACGGCGTTCGCACCCGCAAACAGCACGCCCGCCGGACCGCATTGATTGCGACTAAAGAATCAGATCACATTGACGTTAGGGCAAGCCCTTCTCCCATTGCGCGAGCCTTGCGACAAATCATCGCCCTCTGGCAAATCTTATGATTGGACCCGCATGATTTCGTCATTTTGTAGCGCAATTCATGCAAATACAACGAAGCTGCCAGCAGCCCTACTTGACCTGTGGGTCAGATTGGATTGCATCATGATCACAACTCTACACAGGCATGGGAGGCCTTATGTCGATCATCTCCAAACGGTTCCTCGCGACCACTGCGCTTGCGCTCATGGCCGCGGCACCGCTGCACGCCAAAACCTTCGTTTATTGCTCGGAAGGTTCCCCTGAGGGCTTCGATCCGGCGCCCTATACGTCGGGCACGACCTTCGACGCAGCGGCCCATACGATGTATAACCGCCTGACCGAGTTCAAGGCGGGCACGACCGAGGTCGAGCCGGCTCTGGCGGAAAGCTGGGACGTTTCGGAAGACGGCACCGAATACACCTTCCACCTGCGCAAGGGCGTCAAGTTCCACTCGAACGACAAATTCACCCCGACGCGCGACTTCAACGCCGACGACGTGATCTTCAGCTACGAGCGTCAGGGCAAGGCCGACAACCCGTGGCACGCCTATAACGCCGGCATCACCTACGAGTATTACAGCTCGATGGAGATGGACAAGCTGATCAAGTCGATCGAGAAAGTCGACGACTACACGGTCAAGTTCACGCTGAACCAGCCCGAAGCGCCCTTCCTCGCCAATATCGCGATGCCCTTCGTCTCGATCATGTCCAAGGAATACGCCGATACGCTCGACGCGGCCGGCACCCGCGAGGACCTGAACAACCTGCCCATCGGTACCGGCCCGTTCAAATTCGTGGCCTACCAGAAAGACGCGGTCATCCGTTACGCCAAGAACGCCGATTACTGGGGCGAAGCGCCCAAGATCGACGATCTGGTTTTCGCCATCACCCCCGATGCTTCGGTGCGCCTGCAAAAGCTCAAGGCCAACGAATGCCAGCTGATGCCCTATCCTTCGCCCGCCGATCTCGAAACGATCCGCGCCGATGCGAACCTCAAGATGGACGAGCAGGCCGGTCTGAACGTGGGCTACCTCGCCTATAACACCACCGTCGCCCCCTTCGACGATGTGCGCGTGCGCAAGGCGCTCAACATGTCGATCGACAAGCAGGCGCTGGTCGATGCCGTCTATCAGGGCTCGGGCGTTGTCGCCAAGAACCCGATCCCGCCGACCATGTGGTCCTATGACGACGCAATCGCCGACGACGCATTCGATCCCGAAGCCGCGAAAAAGCTTCTCGACGAAGCCGGCGTCAAGGATCTGAGCATGGAGATCTGGGCGATGCCGGTGCAGCGTCCCTATATGCCGAACGCCCGCCGCGCCGCCGAAATGATGCAGGCCGATTTCGCGAAAGTCGGCGTCAAGGTCGAGATCGTGTCCTATGAATGGGGCGAGTATCTGAAAAAGTCGATGGAAGCCGACCGCAAGGGCGCCGTCATCCTCGGCTGGACCGGCGACAACGGCGATCCGGACAACTTCCTGTCGGTCCTGCTGTCTTGCGCATCGGCCGCAGAGGGCGGTGCGAACCGCGCCTTCTGGTGCAACAAGGAGTTTTCGGATATCCTCGCCAAAGCGAAAACCTCCACGGACCACGAAGAACGCGTGAAGCTCTATGAGCAAGCCCAGGTCATCTTCAAGGATCAGGCTCCCTGGGGCACGCTGGCCCACTCGACCCAATATGTGCCGATGACCAAAAACGTCACCGGCTTCGTCCAGTCGCCGCTTGGCGATTACACTTTCGGCACCGTTGATATCACGGAATAATATCGGTCGATATCGATAGCACAATCAGGCAGGCCGCGCGGGGTCCACACCCTCCGCGCGGCTTTCGGGTTAGAGGTACGATGATCAAGTTCATCCTTTCCAAATTACTGTATCTGGTGCCGACTTTTCTGGGCATCACGATCGTCGCTTTCAGCTTCATCCGCCTGCTTCCGGGCGATCCGGTGCTGCTGATGGCGGGCGAGCGCGGCGTCTCGCCGGAGCGCTATGCCGAAATCTCGGCACAGCTCGGCTACGACAAGCCGGTCGTCCAGCAATATCTGCATTATCTCGGCAATCTGATGCAGGGCGATCTGGGCAATTCCCTGGTCACCAAAAAGCCGGTTCTCGACGAGTTCTTCGCGCTCTTCCCGGCAACGGTCGAGCTGGGCCTCGTGGCGATCCTGCTGGCAACCCTGATCGGCGTGCCGATCGGCGTGCTGGCCGCGATCAAGCGCGGCTCGTGGTTCGACCAGATCTCGATGACGGGCGCTCTGGTCGGCTTTTCGATGCCGATCTTCTGGTGGGGCCTGCTGCTGATCATCTTCTTCTCGGGGATTTTGCAGTGGACGCCGGTCTCGGGCCGGATCTCGCTGATGTATTTCTTCCCGCCCGTCACCGGCTTCATGCTGATCGACAGCCTGCTGTCGGGACAAAAAGGCGCCTTCGCCTCGGCGGTTTCGCATTTGATCCTGCCCTCGGTCGTGCTGGCCACGATCCCGCTTGCGGTCATTGCGCGCCAGACGCGCTCGGCCATGCTCGAGGTCATGGGCGAGGATTATGTGCGCACCGCCAAGGCCAAGGGCCTGCCGCCGTCGCGCGTGATCGGCGTGCACGCCCTGCGCAACGCAATGATCCCCGTGATCACCACCATCGGCCTTCAAATCGGCGTGCTGATGGCCGGCGCCATCCTGACAGAGACGATTTTCTCCTGGCCGGGCATCGGCAAATGGATGATCGATTCTATCTCGCGGCGTGACTATCCGGTCGTCCAATCGGGCCTTCTGCTGATCGCCGCCATCGTGATGATCGTGAACCTGATCGTCGACCTGACCTATGGTCTCATCAACCCGAGGATCCGGCACAAATGACCGACGCAACCGCCACTCTTTCAAGCAGCGCGATCCGTCGCCGGATGCTCGCGGAATTCTGGTTCTACTTCCGCCAGAACCGCGGCGCGGTTTTCGGGCTCTGCGTCTTCGTCCTGCTGGTGCTGACGGCGATCTTCGCTCCGCTTCTGGCGCCCCATGACCCGACCCAACAGTTCCGCGACGCGCTTTTGGTGCCGCCGGTCTGGCAGGAGGGCGGCCGCGCAGGCTTTCTTCTGGGCACCGATGCGGTCGGTCGCGACATGCTGTCGCGCCTGATCTACGGCTCGCAGTACTCGCTGTTCATCGGCATCGTCGTCGTGGCGATCGCCCTGACCGGCGGCGTGATCATCGGCCTTGTCGCGGGCTTCTTCGGCGGCTGGGTCGATACCGTGATCATGCGCGTCATGGATGTCATCCTCGCCTTCCCGTCGCTGCTTCTGGCGCTGGTGCTGGTCGCGGTCCTCGGGCCGGGCCTCACCAATGCGATGATCGCCATCGCCATCGTCTATCAACCCCATTTCGCCCGCCTCACCCGCGCGGCGGTCATGGGCGAGAAAGAGCGCGAATACGTCTCGGCGGCACGGGTTGCCGGCGCGGGCAATTTGCGGCTGATGTTCAAAACCATCCTGCCGAACTGCCTCGCCCCCCTGATCGTCCAAGCCACGCTGAGCTTCTCTTCGGCGGTGCTCGACTCGGCGGCTCTCGGCTTTCTCGGCATGGGCGCACAACCTCCGACCCCGGAATGGGGCACGATGCTCGCCGAAGCACGCGAGTTCATCCTGCGCGCATGGTGGGTCGTCACGCTGCCTGGCCTCGCCATTCTGGTTTCGGTCCTCGCGATCAACCTGATGGGCGACGGGCTGCGCGACGCGCTCGATCCGAAACTGAAGCGGAGCTGAGGTCATGGCCCTTCTTACCATCAAAAACCTCACCGTCCGTTTCGCGACCTCGACCGGCAGCTTCACGGCTGTCGACGGGATCGACGTCTCGGTCGACAAGGGCGAAGTGCTGGCGATCGTGGGCGAATCCGGCTCGGGCAAGTCGGTTTCGATGCTTGCGGTCATGGGGCTTTTGCCCGATACCGCCACCATCACCGCCGACGAGATGAGCTATGACGGCCAGAACCTGCTGACGATGTCGGCAAAGGACCGCCGCAAGCTGATCGGCCGCGAGATCACCATGATCTTCCAGGAGCCGATCGCCTCGCTCAACCCCTCGTTCACGGCGGGCTACCAGATCGAGGAAGTGCTGCGCTTCAACGCCGGTCTCGACCGCAAGTCCGCGCGGGCCAAGGCGCTCGACCTGTTCAAGAAGGTCGGCCTCCCCGACCCCGAGCAGAAGCTCAAGGCCTATCCCCACCAGATGTCGGGCGGCCAGTGCCAACGCGTGATGATCGCCATGGCGATCGCCACCGACCCGCGCCTGATCATCGCCGACGAGCCGACCACCGCGCTCGACGTGACGATCCAGAAGCAGATCCTCGATCTGCTGATGGAGCTGCAGGAGCGTCTCGACATGGCGCTGATCCTGATTACCCACGACATGGGCGTCGTCGCGGAAACCGCCGATCGGGTGCAGGTGCAATACAAGGGCCGCAAGATGGAAGAGGCCAAGGTCCTCGACCTCTTCGAGAACCCCAAAAGCAACTATACCCGCGCGCTGCTCTCGGCTTTGCCCGAAAACGCGACCGGAGACCGCCTGCCCACGGTGGCGGATTTCATCTCGCCCGATGAAGCGGCCCAGCAAGCAAAGGTGCAGCAATGAGCGTTATCGTTGAAGGCCGCAACCTGACCCGCGACTATATCGTCCCGGGCTCGATGATGCGCGCCGCCAAAACCGTGCGCGCGGTCAAGGGCATCAGCTTCTCGGTCGAGCGCGGCAAAACCCTCGCCATCGTCGGCGAATCCGGCTCGGGCAAATCGACGCTGGCGCGGATCGTCGCGCTGATCGACCCCGCCTCGGGAGGCGAATTGCTGATCGAGGGCAAAGCCGTCGACATCAACAAAAGCCGCCCCGACAAGGTGATGCGCTCCAAGGTGCAGATGGTGTTCCAGAACCCCTACGGCAGCCTCAACCCGCGCCAGAAGATCGGCGACGTGCTGATGGAGCCGCTTCTCCTGAACACAAATACCCCCGCGGCCGAACGGCGCGCGCGGGCAGAGGCGATGCTGGTCAAGGTCGGCCTCGGCCCCGAGCACTTCAACCGCTACCCGCATATGTTCTCGGGCGGGCAGCGCCAGCGGATCGCGATCGCGCGGGCCTTGATGCTCAACCCGACGCTGCTGGTGCTCGACGAGCCGGTCTCGGCGCTGGATCTCTCGGTGCAGGCACAGGTTCTCAACCTGCTCGCCGACCTTCAGGCAGAGTTCAATCTCGCTTACGTCTTCATCAGCCACGACCTGTCGGTGGTGCGCTATATTGCCGACGACGTGCTGGTGATGAACAAGGGCGAGGCGGTCGAGCAAGGCAGCCGCGAGGCGGTCTTCACCAATCCGCAGCACCCCTATACGCAAGAGCTCTTCGCCGCGACGCCCATCACGGATGTCGAAGCGATCCGCGCACGCGTCGCCGCGCGCCAGGCCAAAAGGGCCGCGAAACTTCCGGCCTGATCGCCGGCAAAGGTAGAAAAACAAAGGCTCCGATCCGCAAGGACCGGAGCCTTTTTCTTTCCCCGCCGCTTTCCTCAGGCGGCGGCCGCCGCCTCTTCCAGCCGCATCGCCATACGCTGCGAGATCACCGCGCAAACGAACAGCTGGGTCAGATGGAACAGCATCAGGGGCAGCACGATCATCGCGACATCCTGACCCGCGAACAAGATCCCCGCCATCGGCATCCCCGTCGCGAGCGATTTGGTCGAACCGCAGTAAAACAGCGCCAAAAGATCGGGCCGCTCCATCCCTGCCGCGCGTCCGGCAATGACGGTGATGATCATCCCCAGCCCCATCATGGCGCAAACGAGCGCCCAAAGCGCGACCATATGCGGCGCGTCCACCGCATGCCAAATCCCGTTCACCACACCGGCGCTGAAGGCCGAATAGACGATCAGCAGGATCGAGCCGCGATCGACGATCGTGGTCGCCAGCTTGTGGCGATGCAGCCATTGTCCCAGCAACGGGCGGCACAGCTGGCCGAGCGCGAAGGGCAAAAGGATCTGCTGCACGATCTTCCAGACCGCGCCGCTATCAATCCCGAAACCTGCATCGGAAGGGATCAGCAGCGCGATGAGCAAAGGCGCGAGCGCCACCCCCAGCACATTCGAGATCGAGGCTGCACAAACCGCCCCCGCGACATTGCCCCCCGAAACCGAGGTGAATGCGATCGAGCTTTGCACCGTCGAGGGCAGACATCCGATATAAAGCAGTCCGATTCCGAAAGCCGCAGGCAGATAGGCACCCGCAATCGGGGCAATCCCCAAGCCGAGCAGCGGGAAAAGCGCATAGGTGCACAGCAGGCAGCCGATTTGCAGCTTCCAGTTCGACAGCCCCGAAACAATGGTCGCCGTCGAGAGTTTCGCGCCGTAGATGAAGAACAAAAGTGCGACAGCCCAATAGGTTACCTGCCCCAGAACGCCCGCAAACACGCCCCGCGCCGGCAGGAAGGTCGCCAGAGCCACGGTCAGGATCAAGAGCATCATATAGCGATCCAGCCCAAATCGCTTGAGACGCGCCTCGACGGTCGAAATCGCCATGAACCTTTCCTTCCGACGCAAAGTTGTATACTTAATCGCGCTAATAGACCTATATTGCACACAATCCAACCGATTTATCGCGAGATATTCGCGATCTTTCACCGCAAACCGCGCCAAAAACCGCGCTCGGACCGAGCCAAGCCATGCAACCGCGCCAAGCGAATGCGCCCAGCCCAACGGAAGTCATGACCGAAACCAACGCCTTGCGCCTTCTCGAGCAGCTTTCCCGCGAGATCATCTCGGGCCGGATCGCGGCCGGAACCCGGCTGGACGAAAAAACCCTCGCCGAGACCCACCATCTGTCGCGCACGCCGGTGCGCGAGGCCCTGACCGAGCTTTGCGCGCGCGGCCTTGCCCTGCGCCGCCCCTATCGCGGGGTCGAGGTCATCGCCCCCGATCCCGCCCATCTCGCCGAAAGTTTCGAGGCCATGTCCGAGGTCGAAGCGCTTTGCGCCGCCCTTGCCGCCGGCCGCATGTCGATCACCCAGACCATCGTTCTCGAGGACCTGATGACGCAGATGGCCGAAGCGCAGGCCGCGGGCGCGCACGAGACCTACCAGCAGCTCAACTTCGACTTCCACGACCGGATCTGCCAGTTCAGCGGCAACGGCCAGCTCGCCCAGATCGCCCGCGACCTGCGCAACCGTTTCGAGATCCTGCGCCGCGCCCAACTGCAGCGCCCCGAAAGGATCGGCCAATCCCTTGCCGAGCACCGCCAGATCTTCGCCGCTCTGGCCGAGCGCCGCGCCGATAGCGCCGCGCGTCTGGTGCGCGCCCATCTGCGCGGTGCGATGGCCGCGACATTGCGGCTGCGCGACGGAGCCGACACGCCGGACTAGACGCCTCCCGCCCGTGCGAGTTCAACCGGCGGGGCAGATATTTTGCATCCCGAGGCCCGACCTAGCCAAAAGACAGGCTGTCCATTCCCGCGATAATGATCCATTCCCATAGCTAACAGTTTTCCCCGCAGCCCGCCTGTAACGGCCCTGCAGCCCCCGACATTGCCCAAACCGATTTTCCGCCTGTCCCGCGTAGCTTGTCCTGTTTCACCATGACCACTGGTTCCGACGCCTCCGCCCTACCGACCGACGCGGCCGCTGCCGCGCCTGAAGCCGTTTCCGCGCAGGGTTCGCGGCTCGGCCGCCGCATCATGCATGGCTCGGCCATGACGATCATCGGTTTCGGCGGCGCCCAGGCGCTGCGGCTCGGCGGCAATCTGGTTCTGGCGAAATTGCTGATGCCCGAGGCTTTCGGCCTCATGGCTTTGGTCACGATGCTGGTGGTCGGGCTCAAGCTCTTTTCCGATATCGGCATCGGCCAGTCGATCCTGCGCAGCCCGCGTGGCGATGATCCGGTATTTCTCGACACGGCCTGGTCGCTCGACCTCGTGCGCGGCTTCGGACTGTGGATCATCGCCTGCCTTCTGGCCTGGCCGATGGCGCGGTTCTACCAGATCCCCGAGCTGGTGCTGATCATTCAGGTCGCGGCCGCCATCCTTGCGATCACCGGATTCGAGCCCACCCGCGTCGATACCGCCGCGCGCCACCTGCAGCTTGGACGGGTGACGCTTTTCGACCTGCTCAGCCAGATCGCGGCAACGGTGGTGATGATCACGCTTGCATGGTGGACCGGATCTGTCTGGTCGCTGGTCGCGGGCCAGCTGTTGGGAGCGGGCTTGCGTCTTTACCTCATGTCGCGCCACCTGCCCGGCCCCGCCAACCGCTTCCGCATCGAGGGGCGCGCGGCGCGCGAGCTTCTCCATTTCGGCAAATGGATCTTTCTCAGCACGGTTGCGGGTTTTCTGGTGGCGCAGGGCGACAAGCTGATCCTGAGCACCTTCCTGAGCCTTGAAATGCTCGGGATCTACAACATCGGCTATACTTTGGCCTCGGTGCCCCTGATGCTCGGAGGGGCATTGGTCGGGCGCATGATGATTCCGCTCTACCGCGCCCATCTGCCCGAGGACGGCAGCGCCCCCACCCCCGCCGATTTCGCCGCGCTGCGCCGCTTCCGCTTCGTGTTGACCGGCGCGCTGATGGTGCTGGCGATGACCTTGGCGCTTGGCGGCTATGCGCTGGTCGACCTGCTTTACGACCCGCGTTATCAGACGGCGGGCACGATCGTCATGCTGCTGTCTTTGGCCTTCATGCCGCAGCTCATCGTCATGAGCTACGACCAGATCGCGCTGACCATGGGAGATTCTCGGCAGTTCTTCTGGCTCACGGCGGCACGCGGCGGGCTTTTCGTTCTCTGTACGGCGGGGATGGCGGCGCTTTTCGGGCTCAAGGGCGCGATCTTTGGTCAGGGGCTGTCCTTCGTCCTCGCCTATCCGCTGATCGCGGCATTCGCGCGACGCTATCACGTCTGGGATCCGCGCCACGATTTGGCTATGTCCTTGATTACGGCTGCAACAGCGCTTTTGATGGCGGGGCTGCATTCCTCCTCGATTCTCGCTCCCATCTAGGCTAGTGCCCCCTATGTCTTTCAGCGCACCCCCAGATCAGACCCTCCCCGAGCCGCAGGACGGCCAGGTGGCGACGGCCGGAATCGAGCGCGCGCCGATGACCCAGATGCAGGTCGGGCTTTTGCTGGAAAGCCAGCTCGCCGGCCGCCCCGCGCTGAACGTGCTGCAGTTCATCGTCCATTTCCGCGGCCAAACCATCGATATCGCCGCCATGCGTCAGGCGTGGCAACAGCTGACCACGCGCCATGACGTGCTGCGCACCGCGCTTGATCCTTTGGCGGTGGACGGGCCGGTGCAATTCGCTTTGCCCGAGGTCGAGGTCGATTTCCTCCATCTCGACTGGACCGGGCTCGACAGCAAGGCGCAAGACGAGGATCTGCCCGACTGGCTCGCCGCCGACCGCCGTCAGGGGATCGCGCTGGGTCGGGCCCCGAACTGGCGGGTGCGGATGATCCAGTTCGCCCCCGATCATGTCGCCATGGTCATCGCCATGCATCACGCGATCATGGACGGGCAGAGCTTCGTCATGCTGCTCGGCGATCTGATGGATCACTACCGCGCCTATCGCGACGGCACCACGCCCGAGCCGAAACTGGCCGCGAGCCCCTCTTTCCTCGAGATCTGCCGCGCCATTGCCGATCAGGACCTGACGCAGGCGCAAGAGTTTTTCCGCGATCATCTGGCGGGTTTCGACGAGCCGAACCGGCTTGATCCCGTCTTTCTCGCGCGCCCTGCCGAAGGCGCGCCGCCGCTTGACGGCCAGAGCAGCAAGATCATCGCCCACCGGCTCGACCTGCGCCAGTCGCAGGCGATCCGCGACCGCGCGCGTGCTGCGGGGGCGACCACCGCCAATATCATCTGCGCGGCATGGGGGCTGGTGCTCGCACGGGTTTCCGGACGCAGCGAGGCGGTCTTCGGCCTGACCCGAGCGGGGCGCTTCATCTCGCGGCCGGCGATGCGTTCGGTCGGCTGTCTGATCAACACTTTGCCGGTGCGCAGCCAGCTTGCGGGGCTGACCCTCGACCAGCTGCTGCAGGAGCAGCGCAAATTCGTCGCCGCCACAAAAAGGTTCGAGCAGACCCCGCTCGCCGTGATTTCCGAACTGGCCGAGACCCCCAAGGATACGCCGCTTTTCGACAGTCTGGTGATGTTCGACCGCGTTTCGCCCGATACGTTCGTCGACCTCATGGGCCCCGAGGGCAAGGGCGCGGACAGCCGCGAACTCAGCCAGATGGCGACCGCGATGACCCTTGGGGTCTACGACAATCCCGAGATGCTCATCCGGCTGGAATACGACCCGCAGCGTTTCGATGCGGCGGGGATGGAGCGGCTGGCGGGCTATGTCGTCCAGACGCTTCTGGCAATGTCCGAAGCGGGCGATGTGCCGCTGGCGCAGATCCAGTCCCTGCCCGATGCCGAGATCGCGGCGCTTCTTGCCCAAGGCGCGCCCGCCGATCCGGTGCTGCCCGCCGAGGTCGAGGCCCCGCTGATCGATCTTTTCGAGGCCGCCGCCGCCCGCTTTCCCGACCATCTCGCGGTGGAAACGGTCGCCCCGGCACAGGCCACCCTTGACCAGAACGCGGGGCCGAACGAAGGCCTGAGCTACCACGAACTTGACCGACGCGCCAACCATCTCGCCCAGAGGCTGCGCCTCGAGGGGGTGCAGCCGGGCCAGATTGTCGGCCTCGCCCTGCCGCGCGGGCACGATTACGTCGTGGCACTGCTGGCGGTGCTCAAGGCCGAGGCGAGCTTTCTGCCCCTCGATCCCGATTACCCCGAGGCCAGCCTTCAGGACATGACCACCCGCTCGGGTGCGGTCATGCTGCTGACGCTTTCGACGCTGCGCCCCGCTTTCGGCTGGGCCGCGATCCCGCAGCTCGCGCTTGACGAGCCGGCCCAGCAGGGCCTCGCCGAACTGGCCCCCGCGCGCGGGCCCTTCGATCCGGCGCGGCGCGCCTATGTCATCTTCACCTCGGGCTCGACCGGCCGCCCCAAAGGCGTCGAGATCGCGCAGGGCGCGCTGGTCTATCACGCCCGCGCCGCCGTCAAGGCCTTCGGCCTGAGCGAGCGCGACCGCGTGCTGCAATTCGCCAGCCTCAACTTCGACATCTCGATCGAGGAAATCCTGCCCAGCCTGATCGCGGGCGCGCGCCTTGTGCTGCGCAGCCCCGAAATGGCGCAATCGATGCCCGATTTCCTTGCGGCAATGGCCCATCACCGCATCAGCGTCGCGAATCTGCCGACGGCCTTCTGGCATGTTCTGGTCGCCCATCTGCGCGATGTCGCGCCCAAGGATCCGGCAAAGGATCCGACCCTTGCCGCCATTGCCGCGCAATTGCGGCTGATGGTGGTCGGCGGCGAGCGTGTCTCGGCGGCGGCACTCCAGCGGTGGCGCGCGCTTTTCCCCAAGATCCGCTGGATGAACGGTTACGGCCCGACCGAGGCCACGATCACCTCGACCCTTTACGAGGCGCAGGGAACGATTGCGGGCGAAGTTCCTATCGGGCGGGCGACCGGCGCGGCCCAGCTTTATGTGCTTTGCCCCGACGGCTCGCTTGCGCCGGAGGGCGTCAGCGGCGAGCTGTGGATCGGCGGGCCGCTTTTGGCGAACGGCTATCAGGGCCAGCCCGACCAGACGGCGGCGGTCTTCCGGCTTGATCCTTTCGCAACCCGCGCGGGCGAAAGCCATGCCCTGCCGCTTTTGCGCATCTACCGCAGCGGCGACCGAGTCAGCTGGATCACCGACAGCCAAGGTCAAAGCCAGCTCACCTATCACGGGCGCGCCGACAAGCAGATCAAGCTGCGCGGCTACCGGATCGAGCTTTCCGCGATCGAGGCCCTGCTCGAGGCCTCGCCTTTCGTCGAAAGCGCGGTTGTCGGACTGGATCAGGCGGGCACGCCGATGGCGCGGCTGCTGGCCTGGGTCAAACCCCGTCCCGAGATGGCCCCCGCTCCGCAAGCCGGCACGACCGGCGGTCAGGACGGCGGCCCCGATGCCAACAGAGCCGCCGCCGCAGCGCAGCCCTTGGCCACCAGCCTGCACGAGCGGCTCGCCCAGCATCTGCCTGCCTTCATGCTGCCCGAGATCATTCCCGTCGCCCATCTGCCGCAATCGAGCGGCGGCAAGATCGACATGGCCCGCCTGCCGCGACCGGCCCGTGACGGTAGCGCGAATGCGGGCGCAGGCAGCGCACTTGCCGATGCGCCGCCCGCCGACGAGGCGACGCGCAAAGTGCAGGCGATCTTTCGCGAGCTCTTGCGCCGCGACGTGCTCGGCCCCGACCAGAGCTTCTTTGATCTGGGGGGCAATTCGCTCTTGTCGGTGCGTTTGATGAGCCTGCTGGAGCGGGATTTCGGCAAAAGGCTCACGCTTGCGACGCTTTATCAGGCCTCGACCGCGCGCCAGATCGCGGCCGAGATCGCGCGGCTCGACGGGATCGTCGCGCCGAATGCTCTGGTCCCGATCCAGCCCAAGGGGGATCTGCCGCCGCTGTTTGCCGTCCATATCATCGGGCCGGGCGGCGATTTCTTCCGGCCGCTGGCGAAGCTTCTGGGCGAGGACCAGCCGATCTACGGGCTGACCCTTGATCTGCTCGACCCGAGCAGCCCGACCGAGATCGCCGAAATCGCGGCGGTCTATGCCCAAAGCCTTGCCCGCGCCGCGCCGAAAGGGCCGGTGCGGCTGATCGCGGTCTCGCAGGGCAGCTATGCCGCTTTCGAGCTGGGCCAACAGCTGATCGCTGCGGGGCGCGATGTGGCGGCCCTCTATTTCGTCGATGCCGAAGGGCCGGGCGGGCGGCCCGCCAAAGCGGTTCCGCGCTCGCTTCGCCATTACCTCAGCCGCTTGCGCCACAATTTCCGCGGTGTCGCCGCCGGCCGCTGGAAGGTCCTGCGCACCGAGATCGACTTCCGCGTCGAGCGGCTGCGGCTGCGGCTTTTCCGCTCGGTCGGGGTCTCGGGTCAGGGCGCGGCGCGCGGCACCACCGCGCATCAGGCCGCGATCGATCTCGCGATCCGCTCCTACCGCCCCTTGCCCTATCCGCGCGAGATCACCGTTTTTCGCGCGGCAGGCAGCGACCGCGACACGCCCGAAGGGCTGGCCTCGGGTCTGGGCTGGGCCATGGTCGCGCCGCGCGGCGTGCGCATCATCGACACGGATGGCGAGCATCTGACCATTCTGGGCGAGCCCTATGTCGAAGAACTGGCCGACCGCCTGCGCGAAGACATCAGGGGCGGTTGAACTCCTTGTGCGCGGGACAACCGGCCGCGCAACGGCGCCGCAAGAGAAGGGTCAGGCAATGCAAAAGGGCGGGGAAATCCCCGCCCTTGCCGTTTCCCGTATTCCGCCCTCAGGCGTTGAACAGGAAGTGCAGGACGTCGCCGTCCTTGACGATATAGGTCTTGCCCTCGACGCGGAACTTGCCCGCCTCGCGCGCACCGGCCTCGCCGTTGCCGGCAACGTAATCGTCATAGGCGATGGTTTCGGCACGGATGAAGCCGCGCTCGAAGTCGCCGTGGATCACGCCTGCGGCCTGCGGTGCGGAGGTGCCCTGACGGATGGTCCAGGCGCGGGCCTCTTTGGGGCCGACGGTGAAGTAGGTCTGAAGGCCCAACAGCTCGTAGCCCGCGCGGATCAGACGGTCGAGACCGGCTTCGTGCAGGCCCAGCTCGCTCAGGAACATTTCGGCTTCTTCGGCGTCGAGCTGGCTGATCTCTTCCTCGATCTTGGCCGAGATCACGACATGGCCCGCACCCTGTTTCGCGGCCATTTCGGCTACGCGGTCGGATTGGCTGTTCCCGGTGGCCGCTTTGTCTTCCTCGACGTTGCAGACGTAAAGGACCGGCTTCGAGGTCAGCAGCTGGAGCATGTTCCAGGCTTTCTGCTCGTCCTCGGAAACCGAGACGGTGCGTGCCGGACGGCCCTCGTTCAGCGCGGTCTGGGCGCGTTTCAAAAGCGCCTCCTGCTCGAGCGCCTCCTTGTCGCCGCCCTTGACCTTGCGCACGAGGTTGGCCAGACGGCGCTCGATCGATTCCAGATCGGCGATCATCAGCTCGGTCTCGATGGTCTCGGCATCGGCGACGGGATCGATACGGCCTTCGACATGGGTGATGTCGCCGTCTTCAAAACAGCGCAGCACATGAGCGATGGCATCGACCTCGCGGATGTTCGCGAGAAACTGGTTGCCCAGACCCTCGCCCTTCGAGGCGCCCTTCACCAGACCCGCGATATCGACAAAGGTGATGCGCGTCGGGATGATCTGCTTGGAGCCCGCAATCTCGGCCAGCTTGTCGAGGCGCGGATCGGGCACGGCGACCTCGCCCACATTGGGCTCGATCGTGCAGAACGGAAAGTTGGCGGCCTGAGCCGCAGCAGTCCGCGTCAGCGCGTTGAACAGCGTCGATTTGCCGACGTTCGGCATACCAACGATCCCCATGCGAAAGCCCATGTGTCATCCCTTCAAAATACGTTGCTGCTATCTAGGCGGGCGCAGAGGCCAAGTCCAGTATTGAGCCGCATCCGAGTTTGCGCAAAACTGGGGGTGTTTTTAACGAGTCACATTTTCAGAGAGGGCGCGATGCAGATCACCCCCTATTTATTCTTTCAGGGCCAATGTGCCGCCGCCATGGCCTTTTACGGCGAAATCTTCGGCACAACCCCTGCCCTGACCCCCTTCGGGCAGATCCCCAGCCACCCCGGCACACCCGCCTTGCGCGCCGAGCAGCAGGAATGGATCATCCACGCGGAGCTGAGATTACCCGACGGCACGACCCTGATGGGCGCCGACAAGCCCGCACAACTCGGCGGCGCACCGCAATCGGGGGTCTCGGTCGCGCTGCGCTTTGGCGACATCGACGAGGCGCGCGCGGTTTTCGAGCAGCTCTCGGATGGCGGCGCGGTCGCGAGCCCCTTCGGCGCGACCTTCTACTCGCCGGGCTGCGGCACGACGCGCGACCGATATGGCACGAGCTGGCTCGTGATGACCACAGAAAGTCGCTGATCGGGTCCAAGCCGTTGATCTTTCCCCTTCCGGCAGGCTAACCCTTGTTGCAACGGACGGAAGGGCTTGAGATGACCAGAATCGATACGTGTTTTGCACAGCTGAAAGAACGCAACCGAAAGGCGTTCGTGGCGTATATGATGGCGTCGGATCCCGATTTCGACACCTCGCTCGCGATCATGCGCGGCCTGCCTGCGGCGGGCGTCGACATCATCGAGCTGGGCGTGCCCTTCACCGATCCCATGGCCGACGGCCCGACCATCCAGCTGGCCGGCCAGCGCGCGCTGGCGGCCGGCGGCAGCCTGAGCCGCACGCTCGATATGGTGCGCGCCTTCCGCAAGGACGACAACGCGACCCCGATCGTTTTGATGGGCTATTACAACACGATCTACGCCCGTCACGGCAGCGTGGACCTGTTCCTGACCGAAGCGGTCGAGGCCGGTGTCGACGGGCTGATCATCGTCGATCTGCCGCCCGAGGAAGACAACGAGCTTTGCCTGCCCGCGCAAAAGGCTGGGATCAACTTCATCCGTCTCGCGACGCCGACCACCGACGACAAGCGCCTGCCGGCCGTTCTCGCGAATACCAGCGGATTCGTCTATTACGTCAGCGTCAACGGGATCACCGGCTCGGCTGCGGCCAATGCCGATGTCGTCGGCCCCGAGGTCGCTCGCATCCGTGCGGCGGCGCATCTGCCGGTCGTCGTGGGCTTCGGGATCTCGACCCCCGATGCGGCCCATGCCATCGCAAGCGTCGCTGACGGCTGCGTCGTCGGCAGCGCCATCGTCAAACTGATCGGCGAGGGACGCCCTGTCCCCGAAGTGCTGGCCTTTGTGGCCTCGCTCGCCGAAGGCGCGCATCGCTAAGCCTTTCGCCGGCCCCGTTGATCGGGGCCGGCCCGCCCTGCGCGCCTTGTAGGGCCACATGACGCCTCGTGACGCCAAACGGACGGAAGGCGCCCGCACCCCTTCCCGCTCACGAAAAAACCGGCCCCGATCAAGAAAACGATTGTCGCCTAGCGGAGCGTCGCGATCCGCGATACGATTTGCGCGATGAACGAACGTATGCGCCCCGTTGATTGCCCCGAACTGCCCAAGCCCCGCAGCTTTTGGCAGCGAATCGCCGATCGTCTGGCGCTATTGGTGGGACTGGGGCCGCGCAAGGCCACCCCGCCTGAACGCTCGGTCGCTTTTACCATTGCCGTGATAGCCCTTGGTGCCAAGCTCGCCAAAGCCGACGGCGCAGTCCAGCGCTCGGAAATTTCGGCCTTCCGCAGGGTTTTCGTGATCCCGCGTTCCGAAGAAAAGAACGCGGCCCGCGTGTTCGACCTCGCCCGTCAGGATGTCGCGGGTTTCGACGGCTGGGCCAGACGGATCGCCAAAATGTTCGAGCCGGGCGATCCGGTGCTGATCGACCTGATCGAGGGGCTTTTCGTCATCGCCGTCGCAGATGGCGAGATGCACGAGGCCGAAATCGTCTTTATCGACGAGGTGGCGCGCATCCTCGGCGTCGCACCCGAACAGGTAGCCACATTGCGCCTGCGTTACGACCCGTCGCAGCAATGCCTGCCCTGCGAGATCCTCGGGATTTCCGCCGATACGCCGCTGCCCGAGGCGCGCAAACGCTGGCGCGATCTCATCCGCGAGGCCCATCCCGACCTCGCCGTCGGGCGCGGCCTTCCGCCCGAGGCGGTCCGTCTGGCCGAAACCCGCACCCGCGCGATCAACGAGGCATGGGAGCAATTCCGCGAGGCCCATCGCCCGCGCAACCTCGTCGAGCCCGCCTGACCGCGCCGGACCGCGGGCCGTTCGGCGCGCCAATGCGGGCAAAGGTTTCCATTCGATACGACGGGGTTATAATGACTCCGATCCGGCCCAGCCGCAGAGGCTTGGCCCTGCAACCGCGAAGATGGCTGATTTACATGAAACTTCTTGCCTCGCCCCTTGTGAAACCGGCGCTTCTGGCGCTGCTGGTTGCCGCTCCTTTGCCGCTTTTCGCCCAAGCTTACGAGCCGCCTGCGGCCGATCAGGACAGCGCGGGCAACGGGAGCGACGAAGGTGATCGCGAAATCGGCAAGACCTTCGAGCGCGGCCTGAACTCGCTGTTTGAGGATCTCTTGCGCGATATCGAGCCGCATATGGAGGCGATCGGCCGCGATCTTGGTGCCAAGGTCAACGAATTCGCGCCGGTCTTCGACGATCTCGGCGCAATGATGGATGATATCGGCAATTACCAAGCGCCCGAACGGCTGGCCAATGGCGACATTCTGATCCGGCGCAAACCCGATGCGCCGCCGCCCCCGCCCCTCAGCGACAAGTTTCAGGAGCTGACCCGCCCCTCGCCCGACATGGACCCCCGCCTCGCCCCCGAGCGCGGGCCCGATCCGTGGCGCAACGCGCCCGAGCCCGCGCCGGCCGTGCCGCAAGGCCAAGGCGGCCAGATCGATCTTTGACGAAAAAGGGCGCCGCGGCGCCCTTTCCTTTTCCCACTCGGGACCGGCCCCTCACCAGTTGGTCGAAAAGCCGATCTGCGCGCTGCGTCCGCGCCAGCCGTAGCCCCAAGCCTCTTTGGTTTCGGTATCGAAGACGTTCTCGACCCGCGCCACCAACTTGACGCGATCGTTGAGCGCATAATCGCCATAGAGGTCGAGCGTGGTGAAATCGGGCAGCTCTGCCGTGGTTCCGCCAACCCAGCCCTGCGGCGCATAGACGCCCGCGACATGGCGCAGATCCGCCCCGACCGTGCCTTGACCGTGCTGGTAGCTTGCGCCGAGAACCGCCTCGTGACGCGGGATATAGACCGCGCGCGCACCATCGGACTGGTCGACATCGATATAGCTATAGCTACCGCGCAGACTGAAATTGTCGCGCAACGCGTAGCTGCCGGCTATCTCGACGCCGCGCCGGACGGTATCTCCGGCCACATTGACCGAGCAAAAGCCGGTGGCGCAGCTTCCCGACGAAATCATATCGGTCAGCTTCTCGCGAAAGAGCGTGACATCAACCTGCCCGCGCCCGTCGGCGGTTTCGGCGGCAAGGCCGATATCGATGCTGCGGTTCACCTCGGGCGACAGATCGGGGTTGCCGACGCTCCAGCCCGGATAGCCGAAGAGCTCGGTAAAGGTCGGGTTGGTCATGCCGGCCCCCGCCGAGGCATGGAGCCGCAGGCCATTGCCGAAATCCTTGGAGAGGCCGAGGTTCCAGCTGGTGAAATCGCGAAAACCCTTGTTGTTGTCGCGCCGGATGCCCGCCTGCACGTCCAGCCCGTTGCCGTAAAAGCCGCGATATTCCAGCGCGACGGAATCGGTGCTTTTCTCCTGCGCGGCAATGCCGGTCGCGCTCTCGCTCCAGCGGATCTGCTCGGCCATGATGTTGAGCAGATGATTGGCCGCCTCGACCTCCACCCCGTCGAGCGAAAGGCTCGCGCGGTATTTCAGCGCCCGCGTCACGCCGAGCATCTGAACGGGAAAATCACCGGGGAAATCCTGCGCGTAACGGCTGCGCTCGTAGCTCAGCCGATGGGTCAGGCGGCCGTCGAGCGTATCGAATTCCGCGAAAACCTGCCCGATCCGTTCGTCGCGCTTGCTGTTGAGGTCACGGATATCCTGCATGTAATCGGCCTCGCCGGTCGCGAGGTAGTCGGAATTGTCGTAGCCGTAGGTCTCGCGCGCCTGGGACTGGGTCAGCCCGAACCGCAGCGTCTCGGTCGCTTGCCAATCGCCCGAAAGCGTCAGGCTGCGGCGGCGCGAGCCGTCCTTTTCGCCGCCCTTGCCCGAGGCGTCATAGCCGTGATCGTCGCGCGCGCCGTAAGACAGGCTGACCCCGCCCTGCGCACCGCGCGCATAGGCAAAGGCCGAGGCGTCATAGCCGTCGCCGACCATGGCGCGGATCTCTCCGCCCGTCCCCGGTTCGGTGCTGCGCCGCGTGATGATGTTGACGACACCGGCAGAGGCGCGCGAGCCGAAGAAGACCGATTGCGGGCCGCGCAGGATCTCGAGCCGCTCGACCTCGCCGATGCCCATGCCCGAGAGGATGAAGGCCTCGCCGCCGCCGCGCGCCTCGACGCCGTCGACCAGCACGAGCGTGTGGTTCGCCGGAGCGCCGCGCATCCGGATCGAGCCGAAGCTGAGGCCGGTTTCGCTGACCGACACCCCCGGAAGTCCGGTCAGCGCCGCGCGCAACGAAGGCGTGGCGCGGCTGCGCATCTCTTCGCCTTCGACGATGCTATAGGCGCGCCCGTAAGCATCCGTGGCGATGGGCGAGAGGCCGCCGTCGATGGTCACGGTATCGAGCAGCACCGGCGAGGCGGCGTCCTGCGCGACGCCAGCCAGCGGAAAAGCGGTCGAAAGCGCGGCCAAAGCGGCCAGGCCGGTCAGGTTGCGGGGATGGCGTGATCTGGTTTTCACGGCGGAATCCTTGCGTCATCCGGAGCGTTCTCCGGAAGGGATGAAAAGATGTCTTCGGACGGAAAACCGCCGCAGACGGGTGAGGTTGGTCACCGCTGCGGTCAATCCGCTTCGCAGGTCCGCCCCGGACCCCGAATGGGTGATCGCGCCGGCAGGTCTCCTGACTCGCGGGTCAAAGCATCAGACCTGCCTTCCCGGTTGCCCAGTGGCGTGTCGGCCGTCGCTCGCCGCTTACAGTTGCGGGGGCAGTTGCGGGATCTCACCGCATTCCCTTTTCATCCGGATGTTCCGGAACCGTAGCCGCACCAATTAGCCGCGCTGCCCGCCGCCGGTCAAGGCCGCAGCCTGTCAGATGTGCGCGCGGCAGCGGTCGCCAAAAGAAAACCCGCCGCATGGATGCGGCGGGTTTCTATGCATTCAGGCTTTGGAAAAAGCCTCAGCCGTGGTTCTGGCGGTTCTCGATCAGATCCTCGACCACCGAAGGATCGGCCAAAGTCGAGATATCGCCCAAAGCACCGAAATCGTTCTCGGCGATCTTGCGCAGGATGCGGCGCATGATTTTGCCCGAGCGGGTTTTCGGCAGGCCCGGTGCCCACTGGATGAGATCGGGCTTGGCGATCGGACCGATCTCGGTGCGCACCCATGTTTCAAGCTCTTTGCGCAGATCGTCCGAGGGCTCGATCCCGTTCATCAGCGTGACATAGGCATAGATCCCCTGCCCCTTGAGGCTATGGGGGTAGCCGACCACAGCGGCCTCGGCGACCTTCACATGGGCGACCAGCGCGGATTCGACTTCGGCCGTGCCCATGCGGTGGCCCGAGACGTTGATCACGTCGTCGACGCGGCCGGTGATCCAGTAATAGCCGTCCTCGTCGCGGCGGCAGCCGTCGCCGGTGAAATAGGTGCCGGGATATTGCTGGAAATAGGTCTCCATGAAGCGTTCGTGATCGCCCCAGATCGTGCGCATCTGGCCGGGCCAGCTGTCCGAGAAGCACAGGACGCCCTCGACCCCGTTACCTTCTTGTACGGCAGCAGTCGCGGCATCGAGAACGACCGGCTTCACCCCGAAGAAGGGCAGCGTCGCCGAACCGGGCTTGGTGTCGATCGCGCCCGGAAGCGAGGTGATCATATGGCCGCCGGTCTCGGTCTGCCAGAAGGTGTCGACGATCGGGCAGCGGCCTTTGCCGACGTGCTTGTCGTACCAGACCCATGCCTCGGGGTTGATCGGCTCGCCGACCGTGCCCAGCACACGCAGGCTGGTGAGGTCGTATTTGTCGACCCATTCCGGCCCCTGCCCCATGAGCGAACGGATCGCGGTCGGGGCGGTATAGAACTGGTTGACCTTGTGCTTTTCGCAAACCGCCCAGAACCGGCCCGGATCGGGGAAGTTCGGCACGCCCTCGAACATCAGCGTCGTGCCGCCGTTGGCAAGCGGGCCATAGACGATATAGCTGTGGCCGGTGACCCAGCCCACATCGGCCGTGCACCAATAGACGTCGCCGTCCTTGTAGTCGAAGACCATCTGATGGGTCATCGCCGCATAGCACAGATAGCCGCCGCTGCTATGGACGACGCCCTTGGGCTTGCCGGTCGAACCCGAGGTATACAGGATGAAAAGCGGATCCTCGGCATTCATCGGCCGCGGCGGGCAATCGGGCGCGACCTCTTTCATCTGGGCCAGCACATCGACATCGCGGCCCTGGACCCAGGTGGTCTGGTCGCCGGTATGTTTGACGACAAGGCAGCGCACGCGGTCCGAGCAATGCAGCAGCGCTGCATCGGCATTCGACTTCAAGGGCGTGCGGCGGCCGCCCCTCGGGGCGGTGTCGCAGGTAATCACGACTTTCGCGCCGCAATCGTTGATGCGGTTGGCGAGGGCATCGGGCGAGAAGCCCGCGAAGACCACCGAATGGACCGCGCCGATCCGCGCACAAGCGAGCATGGCATAGGCCGCCTCGGGGATCATCGGCAGATAGATCACCACGCGGTCGCCGCGCATCACGCCCTGGCTCAGCAGCACATTGGCGAAACGGTTCACGCTTTCGGAGAGCTCGCCATAGCTGATGTGGCGTGCGGGTGCCGAGGGATCATCGGGCTCGAAGATGATCGCGGTCTGGTTGGCGCGGCTCGGCAGATGGCGGTCGATGCAGTTGACCGCGACGTTGAGAACCCCGTCCTCGAACCATTTGATCGAGACCTTGCCCATGGTGAAATCGGTATTCTTCACCTTGGTATAGGGTGTGACCCAATCCAGCCGCTTGCCCTCGCGCCCCCAGAACGCATCCGGATCATTCATCGATTCCGCATAGAGGCGCGCGTAATCCTCGGGCTTCACGATCGCATTCTCGAATCCGGACGGAATGGGGTGTCGGGAAACGGCTTCAACTGACATGGGTGCACTCCTCTCGTTGTCCCCTCCGCTCGACGCTCCCCCTCCTCAGGGTCCGACGCGCCGCTACGGACGGTTTCACGCAAGGTAAGCCGGATTGCAGGCGATGGTAAACCGGATTTGGACTAAAGTCCTGTGCCGCAAGGGAAGGAAGGCCCAAGCGCGCAGCGGCCGGCGGTTCCAAGGAAATCGGCCCCGACGGATTTCGCCGCCGGAGCCCTCATTTCTCCCCCGGATCAGCACCCTAGACCAAAGCGCCTAGTTTGCGACATCGACCCTGACCCTGACCGAGACGGTCCCCTTCACCGCCGTCGACCAGTTCAGCGCGATCGAGCGCTTGTCGGTTCCGATCTGCGTCTGGACCCAGGGCATTTCCGTCACCCGCGCATTCGAGGCATTGGTGATCGCGGTCTCGGCGATGACCGACTCGATTTTCTGGGCCCAGCCGTTGAAGGGCAGCGCCGCCCCCGCAACCATCACCCAGCGGTTCGAGGCGGTGTTTTGCTGCAGGGTCAGATCGACGGGATTGGCGACATAGGTGTTCACGCCGTTGAACATGTTGCCTTGAAATTGCAGGTTGCGCATCCGGCTGTAATTGAGATCGGCAAAGGTCGTGTCGACCTTGTCGATCCGGTCGATCTTGTTCACGTCGGATTTGAAGACATTGCCCATCACCGCGAGCCCGTGGACGAAGTGTCCGGTGCCGTAGGGTTTCACCGTCAGCCATGAAAAGCCGAGCGTCGTATTCGAAGCCAGAAAAGTATTGCCGGTGATCGTCAGCCCACCAAAGGAATATTCGCTGCCTCCGAAATTCGGCACTGCCGCATGTTCGTTGGTCCATTCGATGCTGCTGTTGTCGACGTAGTTGCCATTCACCGTGCCCTGAACATTGGTCTGCGTCAGCACGAGGCCGGCAAAGCGCACGCCCGCCTGCGCGGAATCGCCTTGGAACCAGTGATTGCCCTCGATGATATGGCCGCCGCCGTTGGCCACCATGAAATGGCCGAAACGCACGAAGCGGTTGTGGCGGATCTTGGTGTCGTTGGCATTGACGTTGATCGCGATCGTGGTGCGGTTCTGCGCCAGTTCGGACATCTCGTTCGAGAGAAACTGGCAGCGGTCGACCAGCATGTCCTGACAGCCCCGCCCGATCGAGGTGATCCCGCGATCCTTGGGCCGCGTCACATAGCAGTCGCGCAGATGGAACATCTCCACGGCAGCTACGATCATTTAATTATTATTAATAATTATCAATACTTTATTTAAAAATTACACAAGTGTGCAAACTGCGTTGAAACGTTGTTGAAACATCGCGTTCGCAACGTGTTCATGAGGTAGACACGACCTAATCAATCGACATCCATACCGACGCTTCCCGGCCGATCAGAAAGCCCCTGAGCTGATGCCGAGCACACAGTTGTGCCGCCGACGTTGACGTCGAGGGCCACGCATACGGTTATCCGCCCAGTGACGTCTGCATGCATCGGAATACTCTTTCTTGGAGCTCGGCACGTAATTAGCGGAAACCGATGTGAGCCCCGAAACCTCGCCCATTATACGGCCTGAAGCACAGCCAACACCTTCGCTCCAACGCCTGCACCTGCTCCCGAAGAAATCAATTGGCTTGCGAAGTTCGTCGACGAAGTTCTGCACGACATCCTTGATGAGAGCCTTGCCAACATCGGGCGCGAGTGCCGTGACAGCGATATCCCTATCGAGTGCAGCAAGCTCACTGGGCGCTCGCGCGCCTGAGCCTGCGCAAGATAGAGCAGGCACGCGAAGTTCGCGTCAGTAGGCTTGCAGCTTCTGCTAGCTGGGACAGTGAACAAGGAGAATGCGAAACAGATCAGCCTCAATTTGCGCCCCAACCAAACCCAAATTGTTGGATTTGGACTTTCTTTACCTGATGCTCAGCCGAGATTTGCAGCGTGTGGCCAATTTCATACAGAACTGCTCAGTAATCACTTGTCCCGCAACTTTCGGATGAGAATCGGATTGCTGTTCAGCTATCCCTCCAGTTGAACCAAACAACCTATCGGAGAAACTGGATTTGTCCGATCCATGGCAAGGCTGTTCATACTTTGCGCCTGAATGCAAACAGGAACCCCTGTTAAACATCTCAAAACATGAGATCTTCTTTCTACCACCATGTGCCGCAGTTTGCCGGTGTTGGCTTCAGCTGCGTGACGCTAAATCTGGAGATACAATTGGTCCTCGCTGCCCCACTTCCCGTAGACACGTCCGCCAACGCCATGCAACTTGCCGAAACTATTTTTGGCAAAGGCGTCACGCTGGTATCGGCTGCATATCAAGGCGATCCCCTATCCAGCGGCATTTTCACCGATGGAAACCACATTTCACCTGGGGTGACTCCCGCCGAATCGGGAATCATCTTGTCTACGGGTCATGCAAGCGCATTTACGAACTCTTCCGGCGAAGCGAACCAAAGAAGTGACCAGTCAGTTGATACTTCAGGGATCGATGCTGACCCTAGGTTGACCGAGGTTGCTGGCGTACAAACATTCGATGGTGCAATCCTTGAAGCTACATTTGTACCTCAGGGAAGCACTCTGACCATGCAACTGGTGTTCTCGTCAGAAGAGTACCCAGAGTATGTTAACGGCGGTTTCAATGACGCGGTTGTGATTTACGTAAATGGGGTAAGAGCAACCCTCACGATCGGAAGCGGCAACATCTCCATCGACAACATCACCGATGGTGGTGACAACGGATCACCAAGCAATGAAAATCTTTACATCGACAATCGCAACAGTGATTACAACACCGAAATGGATGGGTTCACTGTTACCTTAACACTTAAAGCGCCTGTAAATCCTGGCGTCCCGAATACCATTTGGTTTGGCATCGCCGACGCCGGAGACAGTGGCTATGACTCTAATCTCCTCATTGCAGCTGATAGTGTGCAAACGGAGGTTATAGCCTTCGACGATTCCGTAACGATGGGACGAGGAAAGACCGAAATCCTGAATATTTTGGGTAACGACACCGCCGGGCCAACCTCCACCTTGACCGTCACGCAGATCAATGGCCAGAATGTTTCGCCTGGTGATAGCGTAACGCTCACTTCGGGCACAATCGTGACCCTCAACCCGGACGGAACGTTAACCATTGATTCATCGGGAAGTTTGGGTGAGGAGAGCATCAGCTATCAGATAAGTGACGGAGACGGAACTACGGATGTCGGCTTTATCAAGATCGACATTACATGCTTCGCTAAGGGCACCATGATCCAAACCGATTACGGCTATGTCGCAATCGAGGATCTAACAATCAACTCAGCCGTAGCAACCAAAGATAACGGTCTACAGCCCATTCGTTGGCTCGGATCGCGCATGCTGGATGCAGAAACGCTTGCTCAGAACCGGAACCTTCACCCCATTCGCATACGTGCGAACGCAATAGGTGCGGGCATCCCGTTCAGGGATCTGCTTGTCTCCCCTCAACACCGTATTCTTGTTCGATCCAAGATCGCTCAGCGAATGTTTGGGGCGGATGAAGTGTTGGTCGCAGCCAAGCAGCTTCTACAAATTGAGGGCATTGAAATTGCAACGGACGTAGCAGAGGTGGAATACTTCCATATGCTCTTCGACCGCCATGAAGTCGTGATTTCGAATGGAGCCGAAACTGAGTCGCTCTACACTGGTGCAGAAGCTCTTAAAGCGATTGGCCCTACAGCGCGTAACGAGATCTTTGCGCTTTTCCCGGAACTAAGTTCTAAAGACTACGAACCAAGTTCCGCGCGTCCACTTCTTTCTGGTAGCGAAACCCGCAGGCTTGCCGCAAGGCACCAGAAGAACAGCAGATCACTTTTTATGTGACTATTGACAGGAGCGCGATCGCGCTCCTGTTTTTCGATGGGTTGCCTTCGAATTCGCTATCCACATCAACTTGCACCGATTAGAGCCGCCCATCGTTCCGCGCTTTTCACCCCTTCCACATCATCGGGCAGTCAGTCAGACAGCCCTCACCTGCCCTCACCTGCCGTCAGTGTGTAGGACTGACTATGGAGTTCTGACAGCGCCCGTCCGCCACGGCAACCGGGCTGGGCGAGGCGGATATGCCATTCGCTCCTTTTCGTGATGAACCGGCCTCGCCATTCCCATTGCGTTTAGGTAAATATCATTGACCCTTTCCAAGCTTCAGACAATCTGAGAACTCGAAATGACAACGTCCGTCCAGCTCAAAGTCACTGAAAAAAATGCATTTCTTGAAAATGTCGAACGCCTTGACCGAGCGATTCTCTGTTTGAAGAAGGCGCTGAGCGCAGCTGAGCCGTTGGCCATTTCTGATGCGGCATATCGCGTCATAGAACCCTACGACGCGATGAGCAAACAAGCGACACTGATTTTTGAAGAATTGGACGCTTCGGGCGATAGGTAAGATTACCTATGCCTTTTTAGACAAATGGCCAAACCTATCCTTGTGCAGTAGACACAAGGTGTAGTCGTTAGCTTATGTTTTTACCGAGTTTATTGAGTAACTATCGAGAGCTCTGACCTTCCCGTACATACTGTCCGTGCGGGGAGGTCAGCCAAATGGTGCTTCGAACCGTCAATCCTTCCTCCGTTAGTGGCTTAACTCAGGCGGCGCCTCTCGACCGCCATCAGCTTCCAAACCGTCGAAGTAAATTTGCGCCCTGAGAAGCGAGTCGACGAGAACTTTACCTAGATCTGGGGTTGGACGTCCGTCATTATTGCGGATATTGGTCAGAAGGTGCACTATATGTTGATCAATGATAGTCATCTCCTATTCTCCAACTACTTCCTGAGAATTATATTATATCATATTGAGCGAGGATCATCGCCGTGGACATAAGTACACCCAACGCACGGACCTGACAGGCTCCTTGACTTTACCCAACGTGAGGCAGAACCACTTAGTGAGATGGCAAGAATTGATGACATAGGCGGCACCGATGGTCTGCGCACACTGGTCAATCGCTTCTACGACCTGGTCGAGACCGACCCGCGCGGCGTTGATCTGCTGAAGTTGCACTTTCGCGGTCATGGCGTCGCACACGCCCGCGTCGAGCAATTGGATTTCATGTTGGGATTTCTGGGGGGATGGCGCGTCTACCAGGAACGCCACGGTCATATGAACTTGCGTGAGATACATGAACACGTCGTGATCCGTAGGCATGATGCCGAAAGTTGGCTATCCTTGATGGATCAGGCGATGGACGATCTGGGCCATGGCGGACCCGAGCTTGACTCATTGCGTTCGGCCCTGCGTCGCGCAGCATTTGTACTGATCAACCGCGAGGACTAAGTGGGCGGCAGTGATCTGGCAGGCTGCCATGTGGCTACATTACGGTCCCAGTGCGCTGATCAGCCAACGCTCTTTCATTCCAGAGTCAGTCCTGCAAAACCACTGCAACTCGAAGCTCCAGAGATGGCTTGAAAACCTCACTGGCTAGCTTGGAATGGCCTAGGCCGAAAGTCCGGGTTGTTGGCAGACACTTCTGCATGTCTTTTTCGTCACCTTGATCTGCATTATCCACGCCGCATAATAGACATGGAATTTGGCAGGACCACTCGTGTGTTCATACAAGTCATTTCGGGCGTCATTTACCTCACGCAACGTTGCCAACTCATGGACTCGGCAACTTCAGCCAAGTCACAACCGCCGTAACACATATTGAAACATCCCACCTATTGGAGTTTGGGTAACCAACCTCAGAGTTGTTTGGTATGCAAGTGGAAAGAGTTTAGTAAATGCCTTCTATCGATATTGTTCGGCGTGACGAAAATCCCCATGAAACAGTTCACGGCTTTCGCACAGATACTGCGTCGCGGGGCACCGATTTGGCAGGCGCGAAGATTACCGCCACGTACTCTGACGGGACGACCGAAACCCTGACATGGATAGCGTATGATCCCTATACCAATGGAGGAACCAGCGGTGATAACATTGAAATGTCATACGGCTGGGATTGGCATAACCTGACGACAACCAAGCCCCTCGCTTCACTCAAAATCGATTTACAGCCCGCCAGTTCCGTGTTCGATACGACATATGATTACAATGATTTCCCCTCTGGCATTTCCACACCGGGATCAAAGAACGGCTTTCCCTTCGAGCTCGATACTGCAGATCAAGGCGTGAGTGGCGACATTACGGTGACCTATTCTGGCACAGTGAACATTGCGGGAAGTCCGGCCGTCGGGGATATCTATACCACCATGGAGATCGATTTCTCACAGTTGCCCGCAGGCGGGTTTCTTGGTCTTCTAAAGTGGAACTCTGACATTGACACCCTCGAGGTCCCTGGCGATCTGCTTCCGTCCCCAGCGACTTGTCTGGTCCGCGGTACCTTGGTCACGACGGACCTCGGAGAGATTCCGGTCGAAGAACTCAAGTCCGGCTGCAAGATCCTTACTCGGGACAACGGGTTTCAAGAGCTCGTCGTGACGACAAGCCGCGTGGTCGAAGCACCCGAACTGCGCCGGAATGAAAGACTTTTTCCGGTACGGATTACTGCTGGAGCTTTGGGGGCGGGGCTACCGAAGCGTGATCTGCTTGTTTCCCGCCAGCACCGCATGGTCATCAGTTCCAACATCGTTAGACGTATGTTTGCGTCCGACGTCGCATTGGTTGCAGCAATTCGCCTTACGGAGCTTCCGGGGATCTACGTTGACGACACTGTCAAGCAGGTTGAATACTTTCATCTCATCTTCTCGAGGCATGAAGTCGTTTTCGCCGAATCTGCGCCGACCGAGAGTTTCCTTATGAACCACGAGACGAAAAGGACTCTTCCCAAGGCCCAACGGGAAGAGTTCGAGGCACTATTTCCCGAAGCGAAGCTGGAAATTGCGGCGCACCTGATCCCATCGAACGCACTTCAAAAAGAGCTGATCCGACGTCATGTGAAGAATGACAAGGACCTTCTCGCACCCCAAACCGCTTTGCAAAGCACCAACGTCGATGGATGGCCGGCTTCAGCCCACTAGGATTAAACTGCGGGAAACCTGAGTGTTTCCCGCAGCCCGAACCGGCTGTCCATTCGCCTCTGCCATTCGGAGAAGTGAAGCACCATCGCGCGCGGGCGCGCAGCCTTTGGCCCATCACCGTCATGCCGGACTATCGGCGCCCTGCGGTCAATCGAACAGTCACACTGTTAAATATCGCCAACCTTTCGCATGCGCTTGTGCCGAAGGCAAAAAAGCGAGCTGTCAGCCCCTCCTCGTATCTAACTCCTTCAACGCGACCTCAAGCTTCTGGACGCACCCTGCGCCCTGCACTACCTCCCGCAACTTTGCCTGAGCCAGATTGCCAAGTACCTCTGCCCGCGCATCCAGCCCGATCACCGCATCGGGCACGCTGATCTGCACATGCTTGAGGATCTCGGTCACCGCCGCCTGTCCGCCAAAGCCGCGCTCGAGCGCCAGCCGTGCGCCGTTGAGCAGCGCAGACTGCAGCGCCTCGCGGTGGCGGGCCTCGATGTCGATGCCCCATTTGCGGCGCGCGGTATTGGCGGCCCAGCCAATCAGCGAGGCCAGCAGGATCCCGAAAATTTCCAGAAGATGCGGCAGCATTGCCGCTTTGATGATGTCCATGATCACTGCCCCTTGTTGAGTTTTGCCCAGGTCTGCGCACCGACGATCCCGTCGGGCTTCAGGCCGTTGAGCTTTTGAAAGATCCGCACCGCGGCATCGGTGCGCTCGCCGAAATCACCATCGACCTTGCCGAGGACATGCCCCTGCCCCGTCAGCAGCTCTTGCAGGTGGCGGACGGCTTGGCCCTTGGAGCCGCGCCGCAGCAGGGGCGTGAAGGCAACTGCCTCGATCGCGGGCTGGCCCATGGCCGCAAGGATCCGCGCCCGGAGCTGGTCGCCCACCGCGACCGGATCGCCGGGGGCGTCCATGCCGGGCAACCAGCTGATGTCCCATTTCCCGTTCTGCCGGATCCCGAGCGTCGGCTGGACCTCGGCATGGCTCAGCACCGTGCGCCGCGTCACGGGGATGCGGTATTTCAAGCAGAGATCGGCAACAAGGGTCACCAGCACATCCAGCTGCAGCTCGGTGATCGGGAAGCGGCCGGCGCGGAACGGGCGCTCGTTGGCATCGCCCATGGCATCGAGGGCGACGCCGAT
>NZ_JBHMDZ010000011.1:0-103670 GCF_042430175.1 Paracoccus cavernae
CTCAAGCCGGAATTCGTCTCGGGCGGCGGCACGGGTTCGTATTACTTCGAATCGAATTCGGGCGTCTATAACGAGCTCCAGTGCGGCTCCTATGCGTTCATGGATGCCGATTACGGCCGCATCCACGACAAAGAGGGCAAGCGCATCGACCAGGGCGAATGGGAAAACGCGCTCTTCATCCTGACCTCGGTCATGAGCCATGCCAAACCGAACCTCGCGGTGGTCGATGCCGGCCTCAAGGCGCAGTCGGTCGACTCCGGCCTGCCCTTCATCTACGGCCGCGACGATGTGAAATACATCAAATGCTCGGACGAGCATGGCGTGGTCGACGACCCGAACGGTGTTTTGCAAGTGAACGAAAAGCTCAAGCTGGTTCCGGGCCATTGCGACCCGACCTGCAACGTGCACGACTGGTATGTCGGCGTGCGGAACGGCAAGGTCGAAACCGTCTGGCCGGTCTCGGCACGCGGGCGGGCCTATTAAGGGAAGAGAGATGACGAAAGACTATAGCGAAATCACTTTGGATCTGGCGCGCGAGCTGGGCGATCTTTGTCTGGCCTATGCCAAGGACAAGGGCATGAAGCCGCTGACCATTGCCGTGGTCGATGCTGCGGGCCAGCTCAAGGTAATGCTGCGTCAGGACGGCACCAGCATGTTGCGCCCCGAAATCGCACAGGGCAAGGCGCGCGGCGCGGTCGGCATGGGGCTCGGCTCGCGCGCTCTTTACGACCGCGCGCAATCGCAGCCCTATTTCATCCAGGCGATGAACGCGATTGCGGGCGGCAGCCTCGTGCCGGTTCCGGGCGGCGTTCTGGTGAAAAGCGCGGGCCGCATCATCGGCGCGATCGGGATCACCGGCGACAGCTCCGACAATGACGAAGCCTGCGCCGTCCATGCGATCGAAGCCGTCGGCCTGACCGCCGATCCGGGCTGATCCGGCCCGCGACCAGACGCCGGCTGTCCGAAAACACCGCTGGAACAGGGGTACCGCGGGATGGTAGGATTGCGCCATCGCCGCGGTACATCCATACTTGCATCGCTTTTCCGCGATCCTTTGGGAAATTGACCGAATGAATTATCTGCCCGAACACGCCAAGGACCTCCGCCGCAAGTCTCTGCATGAAGAATTGACGCAGACCCTCCGCGAGCTGATCATCCACGGCACCCTGCCCCCCGGTGTTCGGGTACCGGAGAAGGATCTCTGCGACGCTTACGGCGTGTCGCGGACCCCGCTGCGCGAGGCGTTGAAGGTCCTCGCCAACGAAGGGCTGGTCGTGCTCGAGCCCAATCGCGGCGCGCGCGTCAGCCTGATCACCAAACAGGATCTCGACGAGGTTTTTCCCGTCATGGGCGCTTTCGAGGCGCTGGCCGGAGAGCTCGCCTGCTCCCATGTCACCGATGCCGAAATCGCCGAGATTACCGCGCTCCATCAGGACATGCTGAAACATTATCAGGACGGCGACCTCGAGCACTACTTCATCGTCAACCAGAAAATCCACGAGGCCCTGCTCGCCGCCGCTCGGAATGCGACATTGACCGCCCATTACCGCGCGCTTTCGGCGCGGGTCCAGCGCGCGCGCTATGTCGCGAACATGACGCCGTCGCGTTGGGCGCAGGCGGTGGCCGAGCATGAAGACATCATCACCCATCTGAGCGCGCGCGATGGTGCCAAACTGGCCGCGACATTGCGCGCGCATTTGGAGAACAAGCTGCGCGCCGTCAGCCAGCAGTTCGAACGCAGCGCCTGAGCCGCGCAGGCAAACCGCCTGCCGCGCCATGCACCAATCACGCGCCAGAGCCCCCTGGCCACGGCCGTAAGCGCGATCGCCCCAGCTCCGGTCGGACCCTTGTCCCGCCGGAGCTTTTTATTGCGCCCACCCTTTTCGGGACATTGCGTTTGCCGCCGATTACAGGCCTGCAACGCTCAGATTTTTCAAACTTAATATTGTATTCATTATTATTACGGCGTTAACTTTGCTGACCGCGGATGCGAATCCGGCGGGGACAAGCGTGGAACCACCCCTTGCCCTGTCCGGCCCAGCCTCCACCGGCGCCGCAAGGTGTCCGGCAAGCGGTAACGGCATTTCCAGTTAATCGACCCCTAGCCCGAAAGCCCCGCCATGTCCGCGCCCATCGCCAAAGCCACGACCAAAGCACAGTCCCAGACCGCACCCGCATCCGCGCCCGCCTCATCGCAGACCGGACTTTCGGCACCGCCCGCGGCGCGTGCCCATGCCCGCGACCTCTCTTTCGAGGCCGATTTGCGCAACGGGCTGGAGGGCGAGCTCAGGACCGATGCTTTCACGCGCGGGCGCTATGCCACCGATGCCTCGATCTACCAGATCATGCCCAAGGCGGTGGCCTATCCCAAACATGCGCGCGATCTGGCGGCGGCGCTGCAAATCGCGGGCCAGCATGGCGTGCCGGTGGTCGTGCGCGGCGGCGGCACCTCGCAGAACGGGCAGCCGCTGGGGCGCGGGCTCATTCTCGATCTCTCGCGCCATTTCAACGCGATCACCCAGTATGACCCCGAGGCGCGTCGGGTCACGGTGCAGCCCGGAATGGTGCTCAACACGCTGAACGACCGGCTGCGCAAGGACGGGCTGTTCTTTCCGGTCGAGCCCTCGACCGCATCGCGCTGCACCATCGGGGGGATGACGGGCAACAACTCTTCGGGCGCGCGCTCGCTACGCTTTGGCAAGATGGTCGACAACGTGCTGGCGGTGGACGGGCTTTTTCATGACGGCGAGGCTTTCTCGCTCTCGGGCGCCAATCCCGCGACCCCGCGCATGGCGGCCCTGATGGGCGGCCTGACCCATCTGGCCCGCGCCCACCGCCACGAGATCGAAACGATCTTCCCCAAGGTCCAGCGTCGCGTCGGCGGCTACAACCTCGACGAACTTTTGCCCGAGCAGCCCAATTACGCGCATCTTCTCGTCGGCTCCGAGGGCACGCTGGCGGTGTCCAGCGCGATCACCCTCCAGCTGTCGCCTCTGCCCAAGCATCGCGTCATGGGCGTCTGCCACTTTCCCAGCTTCCGTGCGGCAATGGAGACGACCCAACATATCGTTGCCCTCGATCCCGTCGCGGTCGAACTCGTGGACAACAACGTGCTGGTCCTCGGCGCCGATATCCCGCTGTTTGTGAAGACCCTCGCCGATATCACGCGCGGCAAACCCAACTGCCTGCTGCTGGTCGAATTCGCGGGCGACGATCTTGATGCGCTGCGCCGCGATCTCAAGCGGCTCGACCAATGTATGGGCGATTACGGTTTTCCCGATGCCGTGGTCGAGGTCATCGAACCCGCGCGCCAAAAGCCGGTCTGGGAGGTCCGCGAGGCGTGTCTCAATATCATGATGTCGATGAAAGGAGACGGAAAGCCGATCTCCTTCATCGAGGATTGCGCCGTGCCGCTCGAGCATCTGGCCGATTACACCGATGCCGTGACCGATGTCTTCTCCAAACACGGCACGGTGGGGACCTGGTATGCCCATGCCTCGGTCGGCTGTCTGCATGTGCGCCCGATCCTGAACATGAAAGAGGCCGATGGTGTGCGCAAAATGCGCGCCATTGCCGAAGAGACCGCCGATCTGGTGCGCCGCTTCAAGGGCTCCTATTCGGGCGAACATGGTGACGGGATCTCGCGCTCGGAGTTTGTCGAGCCGCTCTTCGGCGCCAAGCTAACCCGCGCATTCGAGGCGGTGAAGGACGGGTTCGACCCCGAGAACCGCCTCAACCCCGGCAAGATCGTGCGCCCGCTCAAGATGGATGACCGCGCCCTGATGCGTTTCGCGCCGGGCTATCAGACCGCCCTGCCCGCCGCGCCGGCGCTTGACTGGTCCGATTGGGGCGGCTTCGGCGGCGCGGTCGAGATGTGCAACAACAACGGCACCTGCCGCAAACTCGAAGGCGGGACGATGTGCCCCTCCTACCGCGCGACGCGCGACGAGCAGCATGTGACGCGCGGCCGCGCCAATACGCTGCGGCTCGCGATTTCGGGCCAGCTCGGACCGGATGCTTTCACCTCGCCCGAGATGAAGGCGACGATGGATCTTTGCGTGTCCTGCAAGGGCTGCAAGCGCGATTGCCCGACCGGCGTCGATATGGCGCGGATGAAGATCGAGTTCCAGCATCACTATTACGCCAAACACGGCCTTCCCCTGCGCGAACGCCTGATCGCCCATCTGCCGCGTTACGCGCGCCTCGCCAGCAGCGTCGCCCCGCTTTTGAACCTGCGCGACCGCCTGCCCTTCGCGGCCAAAATCTCTGAAAAGCTGCTGGGCTTCTCGGCCGAACGCAGCCTGCCGAAATGGCGCAAACCCTGGCAGGAAAACCGCGCCCCCGCCCGCCCCGAAGAAGTTCGGGGCGACGGGCGCGACATCGTGCTCTTCGGCGATACGTTCAACCGTTATTTCGAGCGCGAGAACCTCGAGGCTGCCGAGCGCGTCCTGCTGAAGGCGGGCTATCGTCTGCACCGCGTCCAGCCCGAGGGGCGGCGTCCGATGTGCTGCGGGCGCACCTATCTGTCTTCGGGCCAGACCGACGACGCCCGCGCCGAGGCGCTGCGCTCGCTCGATGCATTGCGCCCCTTTGTCGAAAAAGGCGCGCGGGTGGTCGGGCTCGAACCGTCCTGCATCCTGAGCTTTCGTGACGAAATGCTGGCGCTTCTGCCCGCCGAGCGCACCGGCTTCATCGCGGGCAAGGCGCTGATGTTCGAGGAGCTTCTCGCCGCCGATCTGAAAGAGGGGCGCATCACGCTGCCCTTCGCCGATCAAAAGGGCCGCGTGGCACATCTGCACGGCCATTGCCACCAGAAGGCCTTCGCCGTGATGGGGCCGGTCGAGACGATCCTGCGCGCCATTCCTGGCCTCGAATTGCGGGTGATCGAAAGCTCGTGCTGCGGCATGTCCGGCGCTTTCGGCTATGCGGTCGAGAATATCGAGGTCTCGAAGAAAATGGCCGAACTGTCGCTGCTACCCGCCGTCCGCAAAGCCGGCCCCGACGACATCATCGTCGCCGACGGCACCAGCTGCCGCCACCAGATCCATGACGGCGCGGGCCGCGAGGCCATCCATGTCGCGCGCGTGCTCGAAGCGGCCTTGGCAGCGCTCTGACGCCTGCCAAGGGCATAAGCCCGTCCCCCGATGCCGGTGCCCAGACGGGGCGCGGCAGGCGAAACCGCGCGGATCTCGGCCCTGAAAACCGGACTGCTCCGCGCACGTCCGCCTGCCCGCACCTCAAGGCCCGCGGCATCAAACGGCCTGCAACCCGCCGCCGAGCCTGACGACCACCGCACAATCCAAAGCCTCAAGAGCAAGAGCCCCTATCCTTTCTGTCAGGTCGCGAAACCGGAGAGCACAAAACGACATTATATTTTAAACTCAATTTCTTCCGCCGAAAGCCTCACCCATGCCTGCAAGCCCCTCGCCGACCGTGACCGTATCGCCCGACACCGCAACCCAAGACAATGGAGCAAGGGTTTCGGGAACCGCAGATGCCGGAAGCAGGGTCGAAATTAGGGATGAAGCCGGCGGATTGCTCGGCTCGGGCGTGACCGACGCTCTGGGGCGGTTTTCCGTCACCATCGACGCACCCCCGACCCAAGGCGCGCGCCGTTTCGTGACTGCCTTTGATGCGCAAGGCAAGATGTCGTGTCAGGTAGAGTTGGACGTCCTCGCGACGCCACGCGCCGACATCCAGTCTCCTCATGCGCCCGTCCCCTCTTTCGCGGCCGGCTCCTTGATCCGAACGGATCGCGGGAAGATCGCGGTCGAGGCTCTCTCGGTCGGGGAGATGGTCCTGACGCTGGACAACGGTTTCCAGCCGCTACGCTGGATCGGAATGCGCAAGATCGATGCCGCGACACTGGTTGCCAACCCCGCCCTGCGGCCGATCCGCATCCGCGCAGGCGTTCTGGGCCGGAACCTGCCCGAACAGGACCTGCTTGTTTCGCCCCAGCACCGCGTTCTGGCGCGCTCGCGCATTGCCGCGCGGCTGTTCGGCACCAGCGAGGTTCTCGTCGCGGCCAAGCAGCTTTTGCAGCTTCCCGGCGTCGATATCGCGGCCGAATTCGAGGCGGTGACCTATGTCCAGCTCCTCTTCGACCGCCACGAGATCATCTATTCGAACGGCGCGCAGACGGAATCGCTCTATACCGGCGCGGAAGCGCTCAACTCCGTCGATCCCGCCGCGCGCACGGAAATCCTGACGATTTTTCCCGAATTGCGCGACAATATGGATGCAGCGCTGTCGGCGCGCCCGATGGTTTCGGGCCGCGACGGCCGCAAGCTGACGGTGCGCCATGTCCAGAACCGGTGCGATCTGGTCAGCTAGGCGTCGCGGGCAGCAAGCCCCCTATCCCGCAAGGCACGCATCACAAAATCGAAAACGGGCCGCTGCACCCAAAGTGTTGCAGCGGCCCGCATTGTTCAAAGGGTCAGAGCGTGAACTCTTCGCCGTCCGGATCGCTCTGGATCGTCCAGTTGCCGCCGCTGCGGAAGCTTTCCGTCGTGGCCAGAGTATCCTCCATGAACTGGAGATAGACGCATTTGCCGCCCTCGATCTTGGCGAAAGCCGAGAAGGGCGAGGTCACCTGTTTTCCAAGGACCGTCGAGCGATAGACGAATTTGCCGAACATGGCCGCGTTCTTGTCGTCACCGAAGGTCGCATCCTCTTCAAACGACTCGACCGTCCAGAAGCGTGCGACATCGATGAAGGTCTGGACGATCGCCTGGGGACCATAGCTGGTGCCGCACCACGGCATCACCCGCTTCAGGTCGGGGTTGGAATAGTTCAGCGACACATAGGTGACATCGGGCGTCACCCATTTGGAGACGTTCTCGAGGTTGGTCGGATCGTCCAGAATACCCTTGAGGATCTCGGTCGTGCTTGCGGTCATGGCTTTCGGCTTCCCTTTGTCCCATGCTGATCGCCCGCGGGCGGCTTGCAGTCCCGCAGGTCGTTCGCCGTTTCGATGAGCGCAGACTAATTGATATTAATGCGCCCGCCAAGATTCGCTTTCGTACAATCCGAAGGAATAAAACGTCCGAGGTGGCCCAGCCGTCGACTTGCCCTTAGGGAAAGGTTCGCCATCTTTCCCCAACCTTCGAGACCGGATCAAACAAAGCCGTAAAACTCTTAATAAACAAAGTAATTGATCAATTGAGCTTCCCGCGCGAGCATCTATACCTTACCTTGTACATTTCGTGTGAGTTGCACACCCAGTTAAGCGAGACGAGGCATGGCAAGTTTTACCGTTAACGGAAGAGATTATAACCTCGACATCGATCCCGACACGCCCCTGTTGTGGGTCCTGCGTGACGAATTGCGCCTGACCGGCACCAAATTCGGCTGTGGCGTCTCGCAATGCGGTGCCTGCACCGTCATGCTCGACGGCATGCCGCGCCGCGCCTGCGTGACGCCGGTCAGCATGGTCGAAGGCAGCGACATCACCACGATCGAGGGCGTCGAAAGCCGCGAAGCCAAAGCGGTTCAGGCGGCCTGGACTGCGCTCGACGTGCCGCAATGCGGCTGGTGCCAATCGGGCCAGATCCTGTCGGCTGCCGCCCTTTTGCAGGACAATCCCAAACCCACCGATGAAGACATCGATCATGCCATGGCCGGAAACCTCTGCCGCTGCGCGACCTATGTCCGCATCCGCAAGGCGATCCACGAAGCCGCCAAAACGCTGGAGGGTTAAGCGATGGATACCACAACCACCCGCCGCGGTTTCCTGACCGCCGGTGCCGGTCTCGTACTTGCGCTGACCCTGCCGGTCGGGCGCGGCCGCGCGCAAACCGTTGCTGCTGCCGGCTCGGGCGCCGCGCCGTTTGCCCCGAACGCCTTCGTGCGCATCGGTACCGACGATCTGGTCACCGTAATGATCAAACATCTCGAGATGGGACAGGGCTCCTATACCGGCCTTTCGACGCTGGTCGCCGAGGAGCTCGAAGCCTCGTGGTCGCAAATGCGTGCCGAAGGCGCGCCGGCCAATGACGAGCTTTACGCCAATACCTATCTCGGCACGCAGCTGACCGGCGGCTCGACCGGTCTGGGCAATAGCTATATCCAGATGCGCAAGGCCGGTGCAACCGCGCGCGAGATGCTGGTGGCCGCAGCTGCTGCGGAATGGGGCGTTCCCGCATCGGAGATCACCGTCAAGGAAGGCGTGATCGCGCATGCCGCTTCGGGAAAAAGCTCGGGCTTCGGCGCTTTGGCCGATGCGGCGGCAAAACAGGCGGTGCCGAGCGATCCCGCGATCAAGGATCCCAAGGATTTCAAACTGATCGGCACCATGCTCCCCCGTCTCGATTCCGCGGCGAAAAGCAACGGTTCGGCCGAATTCACCATGGATGTCTACCGCGACGGAATGCAGACCGTGGTGGTCGCCCATCCGCCGAAATTCGGCGCGACGGTCGCCAGCTATGACGATAGCGCCGCGCTTGCGGTCAAGGGCGTGGTGATGGTGCGCCAGATCTCCTTCGGGGTGGCGGTGTATGCGACCAACACCTTCGCCGCACTTCAGGGCCGCAATGCGCTGAAGGTCGTATGGGACGATTCCAAGGCCGAGACCCGCAGCACGCAGCAGATCTTCGAGGAATATTCCACCGCTGCCGCGACCGCCCCGACCGAAGGTTTCGTGGTCGAAACCGACGGCGACATCGGCGCGATCGACGGCGCGGCCAAAGTGATCGAGGCCGAATACCGCCTGCCCTTCCTTGCCCATGCTCCGCTCGAGCCGCTGGATGCGGTGATCGAGCTCAAGGACAACAAGGTCGAGATGTGGTACGGCAGCCAGACCCCCGGCTTCGACCGCATCAAAGCCGCCGAAGTCATGGGCATCCCGCTCGACGACGTGCATATCAACGTGCTCTTCGCGGGCGGCTCCTTCGGGCGGCGCTCTCCGGGTTCGTCCCATATCACCGCCGAGGCCTGCGAGATCGCCAAAGCCGCCGGTCAGGACGGGGTCTACAAGCTGCTGTGGACGCGCGAGGACGATATCAAAGGCGGCTATTACCGCCCGATGGCCGTGCACAAGATGCGCGCGGGTCTGGACGCGGACGGCAAGATCGTCGGCTGGGACAACTCGGTCGCGACACCCTCGCTCTTTACCGGCACGCCGCTCGAAGGCGGGATGGTCAAGGACGGCATCGACGGCGGTGCCTTCGAGGGATCGGCCGAACTGCCCTATGCTTTCGGCGCGCGGCGCGTCAGCTGGAAGAGCATGCCCAAGACCGTTCCGGTCATGTGGTGGCGCGCGGTCGGCCATTCGCACACCGGCTATGCGGTCGAATGCTTCCTCGACGAGCTTTTCGCCGAAAGCGGCACCGATCCGATGCAGGGCCGGATCGACCTGCTCAAGCCCGAGGAAACCCGCGTGCGGGGCGTCCTTGAAAAGGTCAAGGAAATCTCGAACTGGAGCGGCGCGGTCCGCGACGGCAAAGGCTATGGCGTCGCCTATGCCAGAAGCTTCGGCACCTATGTCGCCGAAGTCGCCGAGGTCGAGAACCGCGACGGCCATCCCTTCGTCACCCGCGTCTGGTGCGCCGTCGATTGCGGCGTGCCGGTCAGCCCCGACGTGATCAACGCGCAGATGGAGGGAAGCATCGGCTTTGGCCTCAGCGCGGCGCTTTACAGCCAGATCACGCTCAAGGAGGGCGGCGAGGTCGAGCAGGCCAATTTCTACAACTACCCGCTGCTGCGGATCTCGGAGATGCCTGCGGTCGAGGTCGCGATCATCCCGAGCACCGCCGATCCGACCGGCGTGGGCGAACCCGGCGTCTCGCCGATCGCGCCCGCCGTCGGAAACGCCTGGCGCGCATTGACGGGCCAGAAACGCTATCAGTTGCCATTCTCGCTGGGAGAAAAAGCATGAAAAAACTGATGTTTGGTGCCGCTTTGGCGCTGCTCGGCGCCTCGGGTGCCCATGCGCAGGACGATGTGCTGAAAACGCCGGCCGATTTTGCGGCCATCACGAACGAGCAGGAGCGCTCGGCGGCGATTTTCACCGAAATGGGCAAAGTGCTGGAGCATCCGCGCTGCGTGAACTGCCACCCCGTCACGGGGGCCGCGACGCAGGGCAACGACCTCCATCCCCATAACCCGCCGATCATTCGCGGCGACGGTGATTTCGGCGCGGTCGGGATGAATTGCAACGCCTGTCACGGTCCGGAAAACATTCCCTTCCAGACCGGCGCGGGCACCATGCCCGGTGCCGCCGACGGCTGGATGATGGCCCCTGTCAGCCTCGGCTGGCGCGACAAATCCCTCGGCGAGATCTGCGCCATCCTCAAAGATCCGAACGCCACCGGCGGCCACGATCTTCAGGAGGTCCACGACGAACTCGCCGGCAACAGCCTGATCGGTTGGGCATGGGATGCGGGCGGGCGCACCCAGCCGCCGGGCTCTCAGGCGGAGTTCGCCGCTTTGACCCAAGCCTGGATCGACACCGGCGCGGCCTGCCCCGCTTCGTAAGAACCAATCCGCCAAGGCAGGCGGAAAGCCTCGGGGCGCGGATCACCTCCGCGCCCTTTTTCCATGTCCCGCGCGGCTTAAAGCTGCCCGAGATGGAAGCGGATCGTATCGGCAATGCTCGGAGGGAGGAGCGAGATATGGCTTTCCTCGGGATAGCTGCGCGAATCGAGCGCCACCCCCGCGAACCGCGCGAGAACCGCCTGCAAATCCTCCACCTTGTTCAGCCCCGCTCCGCTGTCTCGCCGCAGCGCGCCGGAGCTTTCGACCAGAAGGCGCAATGCCCTTTCCTGCGCCGCACCACCACCGGCCGAAAGCCCTCCCGCGAAGGCGGCGGCCTCGCGCAGCGCCTCGCCGTCATTCCACCACAGCGAAGGATCGGCAGCAGAGAAGCGGGCGAACAGTTTCGGCCGCGTGAACAGCATATGCAGCGTGAAAAGCCCGCCAAGCGAATGGCCGTAAAGCGTGAGATCATTCCGCGCGAGCGGCAGGCAGCGCGCGAGTTCGGGCAGGATCATCCCTTCGATCGCCTGCGCGAAAGCCTCGCGCCCGCCGGTCTCGCGATCCCCCGGACCGCGCGGCGGGATGCCCTGCCGCTTCGGGTCGATCCGGTGCCGCGAGGTCAGGTCGTACAGCGCCGCACCACATCAAAGCGCCTGCCGTCCGGATAGCCGATGCCGATGACGGCAAGCGGTGCCGCAGGGGCAAGCCTTTCGCGGGCATGCCACAAAAGCGGGAAAGTCGCATTGCCGTCGCTGGCAATGATCGCGCTGTAGCCTTCGGGCGGCGGCGGCATGGCGGGAAGGCCCACGAAAACCCGCCACGGCGCGTCGGGCGGTCCGATGTCGACATGATAGGCACGGGGATCGTTGACGACTTCGGCAGGCTCGCTCCCGCGCACAGGCGGCCTCGGCGCGGGTTCGCCGGCATTGACGGCGGGGACCAAGGGGGCGAAAAACGCGCGGGCCGCGACGCGCAAGCGTCGGGACAAGGCAAAGGGCATGATCACTCTCCGGCCGTTTTTTTCCGCCACGCGCGGGCCGATAGGGCTGAGGACGTCTCCGGCGCAGGCAAGCGGCCGTTACCAGCCGCTGCTGATGATGTCGATCGTGCGCTGGTAATGGGCGGCGATCAGCTTGGTCGCGGCTTGGGCGTCACGGGCGATGACGGCGTTTTTCAGCGCCTCGTGCTCGGCCAGATCGTCGCGCGGGGCCTTGAGGTAATGGACCGCGATCCGGCGGTAGCGTCGTGCCTGCAATTCAAGAATATCGCGGAAAGCCAAGAGCTTGGGCATGGGACAAGCGCTCACGAGGCTGTCGTGGAAGGCCAGATGCGCCCTCTCCCAATCGCGGTCGATCTCGCCGTCGGCGTCCAGCTTGGAGCGGCGCGAGAGCGCATGGAAAGCCGCGATCACACGCCCCTCCCATTCCTCGTCGCCGCGCGCGATCGCCTCGCGCAGCGCGATCGCGTCGAATTCGCCGCGCAGGCGCGCGATCTCCTGAAGATCGGCCATCGAAGCCTCGGCCACACGGTAGCCGCGACGATGCTCGGCGATGACCAGTCCCTCCGAGGCCAGATGCATCAGGGCCTCGCGCAGAGGCGAAATGCCGACATCATAGCTCGCGCGCAGCTCGTCGAAACGCAGCCGGCGTCCGGGTTCGAGACGCGCCTCGATGATGTCGTTGCGCAAGGTCTCGAGGATCTCGGCCGTGCGGGTCTGGCCCTGATCGGGTATATTGCCGTCCAATTCGCTTCCCCTGCTCTCCAGAACCGACGCCATGACCAGCGCTTCCTCTCTCAAATCAGACGATTTTACAAGCTGACCCAAAATCGAGCCTGGGCAGTCGCGGGAACAGATCCTCCCTTTGACCATAACCCAGATTGATCAGGAAGTTAACGGCCCAGTCCCCCTCGGGAAAGAAGGCCTCGTTGACGGCCTGCGCGTTGAAGCCCGAGAGCGGCCCGCAATCGAGGCCGAGCATCCGCGCCGCGATGATCATATAGGCGCCCTGCAGGGCCGAGTTGCGAAAAGCCGTTTCCTGCGCGAGCGGAGGATTGTTGGCGAAATTCGCGGCAATCTCGGGGCGGTGGATGAAAAGCTGCGGGATCTTGTCGAAAAAGCGCCTGTCCCAGGCCACGATTGCGGTGACGGGAGCGGCCCGAACCTTGGCCACGTTCATCTCGCCGAGCGTCGGGATCAGCCGCTCTTTGGCCTCGGGCGTGGTCAGAAAGACGAAACGTCCGGGGTTCGAGTTGGTGCTGGTCGGCCCCCAGCGCATCAGGTCGTAAAGCGCGCGCAGCTGGGCCTCTTCGACCGGACGGTCCTGCCAGGTGTTAAAGCTGCGCGCCTCGGTAAAGGCCGTCTCGAACATGGTGCTGTCCATTTCCTACCTCACAGAACAAAGGTGACCAGAGCGGGGAAGAGCATGCACAGCCCCACCAGAACCGCCATCGCCAGCACATAGGGGAAGGCTCCGGCAAAGACATCCTGCAAGCTGCAGACATCGCCGATGGTGTTTTTGACGACGAAGACGCTGATCCCGAAGGGAGGTGTCAAAAGACCCATCTCGACCGCGATGATGGTGATCAGACCGAACCAGATGACGACATCGGGCCCGATGATGTCGGTTCCCAAGGCCACGACGAGCGGCAGCACGATCGGCACGGCAATCACGATGATCGAGGTCGAGTCGAGGAACATCCCCATCACGATCACCGCCAGCAAAAAGAGCGCGATCACCCCCCAGAAGCCGAAACCCGAGGTGATGGCGTATTGCACCATCGCATTGGGCACCGTCGACATCACCAGCGCCTTGGTAAAGACCGCGGCCCCGATGATCAGGCTGAGCACCGAAACGGTGATCTGGCCGGTCTCCTGCAACACGCCCCACAGGTTTGCGCGGGTCAGTTTTCGGCGGATAACGGTGATGATCATGGTCGCGAAGGCCCCGATCGCCCCCGCCTGTGTCGGAGTGAACCAGCCCATGTAGATACCGCCCAGAACCACGGTGACCAGCACGACGATCGGCAAAAGGCGTCTGGCCGAGCTCAGCAGGGTCTCGGGTTCGAGATCGCCGACGTCTCCGCTGTTTCCGACGAAATCTGGGCGCAGCCAGGCCAGCAGCAGGATCGCCGCGCAAAACAGCACCGTCAGCAGCAACCCCGGCACGATCGCCGCCAGAAAGAGGTCGCCCACCGAGGTGTCGGTCACGAAGCCGAAGATGATGAGCAGAAGGCTCGGAGGCAGGAGCATCCCCAGCACCGACGAGCCCGCAACCGTACCGGCCGCGAAACGCGCGCTATAGCCGTGGCTGATCATCTGCGGCACCGCGACGCGGGAGAAGATCGCCGAGGAGGCAATCGAGATCCCCGTCACCGCCGCGAAAATCGCGTTGGCGACAACGGTTGCAATCCCCAGCCCCCCGAGGATCTTGCGCGTCCACCACGCCGCCACACGGTAGGCGTCCCGCCCGATGTCGGAGATATCGGTGAAAAGGCCCATCAGAACGAAAAGCGGGATGACGCCGAATTCGAATTTGTCGATCGTCCCTGTCGCCGAGGATTTGAGCGAATTCCACGCCACATTGGGATTGTCGCGCAGCAGCCAGATCGCGACGACGCCGACGACGCAGAGCACCACCGGCACATGCATCCCCGCCATCAGAAGCACCAGCAGGAAGACCACCGCCCAGACGCCGAGCGCGATCCGGCTCCAGTCGCCCCAGACGACCACGGCGGTCAGCGCGAAAAAGGCGGCCAGTCCGAGGGCGAGCCATGTCAGATCTCGGCTGGTGACGCCGACCCGCTGGCTCGGCAGTTTGCGCAGGGTCTCATAGGCGTTCAGCGCGAATTCGACGGTCATCGCCCCTGCCCCGATCGCCGTCATCAACTTGAAGGGCCAGGTCGGCGCGGTGAAGATCCCCGGCGTTCCGAAGAAGTCCGCGCTTTTCCACGCCTGAAGGAATTCCTTGAAGATGCTGTTGGCAAGCACCGCGAAGATCACCATGCCGACGCTCAGGAACAAGACATCGAGCACCCCCGCGATGAAGGGCTTGTGGCGCAGGAGCGGCGCAAAAAGGAAATCGGCCCGCGTCAGGCGGTTCCGGCGCAAGGCATGGGCAAGCTGCAAAAAGACGATCGGGACGATGGTTTGCTCGGTGAGCTCGACCACGCCGTAAAGCGGGCGCGAGAACAGCGCGAGACCAAGCACATCGGCGCAGATCAGCAGCATGAGGACGAAAATCCAGACCGTGCCGATCGCCGACAGCAGGGCCGCGACATGGCCAAAGCCGCGAGACAGGGCGGTTTCATCCGGAAGGGGGCCGGCGGATTGCGGTTGCACGGGCGGTTTCCTCCTGGGCCCGTCCTCCTGCGCGGAGCGACGGGCGAATGGGGTTCAAGGAAAGTCTTGGCTTGAAGGTCGGCTCGAAAGGTCGGCCCTGACGCGTGTCGCCTAGTCGGCCGACCACTCGCGCAAGGGGGTTGCCCCCGCCGCTTTGGCCGCTGCCATATAGGCGTCGAGGACCGCTTTGCCCTCGGGCAGTTTGGCCGCCCATTGCCCTGCGAGATCGGGCATGGCCGCGCTCCATTTCTGGCGCTCCTGCTCGCTCAGCGTCGTCAGGGTGACGGCGGGATCGGCCTCGAGCTCGGCGATGCTCGCATTGTAGCGCTCTTCGAGGATATCGGCGTTCATGACGCTATATTCGCGGCCAAGCTCGCGCAGGACCTGTTGGACATCCTCGGGCAGACCGTCCCAGACATCCTTGTTGACCGCAAAGCCCCCGATCAGGTTCGAGCCGAGCCCGACCAGCGTGACATGGGGCGCAACCTCCTGGATTTTGAGGGGATGGGCGCCGGTCACGATCGAGAGCACGCCATCAGCGACGCCGGTCTCGATCTGGTTGTAATAGGTCGGCAGCGCGCCGTTGACCGGCACCGCACCCGCCGCAGCCATCCATGTCGCCGAAGGACCGGGTGCAAGGATCTTGCGGCCCTTGAGGTCTTCGAGCGAAGTCACGGGGAATTTGGTGTAGAGATGGTAGGTATCGGCCACGGTGGCGCCGAGAAAGACGGTGTTGTTGTCTTCCCATTCGGCCGGAAGCGCGGCGATCGTCTCGTGGAGCTGGTTGAAAATCTCGGCCTGAAGGCGCGGATTGTCGGTGGTGAAAGGTGTATAGAAGGTGATCGAGTGGTAGGGCATCTTGCTCTCTTCCCACATCGAGCCGACCCAACCGGAATCGCTGACCCCGTCGGCCACCGCCTCGAGCGTGTCGCCATAGCCGTAAAGCGCACCGCCGTAGGATTCCGTCCAGTTGATGCGGTTCTCCGATCCCGCCGCCTCGAGGCGCGCATTGGCCCTTTCGACGATGACCTTGGACAATGGCGTGACCCAAGGGATCTGGATGCCGTGGCTTGACGAGATCACCATCTCGATCTCTTCGGCCTTTGCGGGGCGCGGACCAAGAGCCAGCGTCAGTGCAAGCGCCAGTGCCGTTCCGGCCAGAAGCAGCCTGCCGGACCTTGCGCGCGCGGGTTTCCCTTCCATTCTTTCTCCTCCCTGTGTGGTGTTGGCGCGCCGCTCTCCCTCCGGCGCGCTTGTTTTTATCGTTTGATGGGGGTGGGCGCGAAGACCAGCAGGCGCCAGCTCCCTCCGGTTTTGGACCAGACGACCGAGGTCGCATTGTCGATGATGCGGTCCTGCCCCGCCACGGTTGCGCGCGACCACATCGCGCCATGCACGATCAGCACGTCATCGCGGCGCACCACCGTATCAACAGTGCAGGTCAGCTCGTGATAGATGAAACCGCCCTTGCGGAACTTCGCGATGTAATCGGCCTTGCTATCCGCATTTCCGAAGGAATGCGTATAGTGCAATTCATCGTCGAACATCTGTTCGAGCGCATCGGCATCGCCGGTCTGCATGGCCATCCGGCGCTCTTCCTCGAGCGTTTTGGCCAGTTCGATATCGCTTTGTTTACTCATGATAGCTCTGCGGGCAGCATTCGTTGAAATGTTCGATCCATTCGATCGGAGGCAGCGCGCCCCATTTGTTGACGACACGCCAGTTGGACAGGTTTTCGCCCGGATCCGAGACGCGCGGCGGCATGTCGAGATCCTGGATGATCTCCATCTCGGCGATGCATTCGATCAGGAAACCCGCGGAATCGACGTAATACTGAAAGAGGTTGTCGCCCGCACCGTGACGCCCCGGCCCCCAGACCAGACCGCGTTCTTCGACGGTCAGCCCGTCGGCGATGGTCTGCAGGCCGCGGATGCTCTCGAATTCCCAGCTGATGTGGTGCACGCCGGTATTGCCCTTCACCGCGGCAACCGCATGGTGACGGCCGTCGGCTGCGCGCATCCACATGATCTCGTAGCCCGTGGTGCGCTCGGTCAACAAAAGGCCGGTTGCGGCATGCATTTCCTCGGCGAACTGGCGCGGATTGACCGCGGCGAAGTTGATATGGTCGAGAAAGCGCGGATGCGCGCCCGGGCCGTGATAGCGCAGCGGCTGGTCGAGCGGCATCGGCGTATGGACCTCGATCGCGTGCCCCTCGCTGGTCAGAAAGGTCACCGCCTTCCGGATGAAGGGGAAGGAGGGCGTGGTCGAGATGATGCGCAGCCCCGCCGCCTCGGCGCGCTCGCGCACCTTGTCGACGGCATCCGCATCAACCGCCTCAAGACCGACGCGGCGCAGGCTGTTTTCTCCGGCGCGGTACAGGATCATCTCGGCGTGGCGCTGGTTCGAGGTCAGCATGATGATATCGCTCTCGCGCACCGAGACACGCGCCCCCACGATATTGGCCGTATCCTCGGCGGCGCGCTCGGGATCCGTCACGTTCAAGGCGACATAGCCCAGTCTGAAAACCAAAGGTGCTTGCATCGGTTCCTCCTCCCTCTGCCTCAGGAAAAATCAGGCCTCGTTGCGCACTTCGTTGCGCAGGACACCCAGTTGCTCGACGTGGATTTCGCAGACATCGCCCTCTTTCATGAAGATCGGCGGTTTGCGGGCAAAGCCGACACCGGCGGGCGTGCCCGTGGCGATCACGGTGCCGGTCTCCAGCGTGGTGAATTCGCTGGCGATCGAGATCAGCTTGGCGACCGGAAAGATCATGTCGGCGGTATTGCCGTTCTGCAGGACCTGCCCGTTCAGAATGGTCTGGACCTGAAGTCCCGAGCCGCCCGCGGGCAGTTCGTCCGCCGTCACGAGATCGGGGCCGAATGCGCCGGTGCCGTCGAAGTTCTTGCCCGGCGTCCATTGCACCGACAGGAACTGGTAGTTGCGCAGCGAGCCGTCGTTGAAGATCGCATAGCCCGCAACGTGATCGAGCGCATTCTCTTCGCTGACATGGCGGGCGGGTTTGCCGATGATCACCGCAAGCTCGCATTCATAGTCGAATTCATGCGATGCGCGCGGCCGGATCAGCGGCGCCTCGTGGCCGATGAGCGAGCTGTTGAAGCGCGGGAAGAAGGCCGGATAGGTCGGCAGGTCCTTGTAGGGGCTTTCGGCGGCGTGATCGACGTAGTTCAGGCCGACGCAAATGAATTTCGGCGGCTGCGGGATGACCGGCAAAAGCGTGACGCCGGCCATGTCGATCTCGGGCTTTCCCTCGGCAATTGCCGCATTGTTAATCGATCCGTCAGCGATAAGATCGATTAGGCTAACCGCGCCCAGATCGCGCCAAACCGCCCCGTCCTGCACCGCGACGCCTGCGCCTTTGCCCGACCGATAACTTCTGAACCGCATCCGATATTCCTCCACTCATGCTGCGCGAAGGCAGCGCTGGTTGCTGAATTCAGGATGCCAGAGATGTTTTCCAAAACAACATAAATTTTCCAAAATAACTATATTTTGGAAAATTTCCGGATTCCCGACCTTCAGCGTCTCTGCGGAAGTGTTTTATTACAGATGGTTAAGAAATCACCAATTCACTCGTTGTAAAAGCCCAAGCGCTCCTCATCGCCGGATCCCGAATGACCCGAGCGCCATAAAGTGATTCGCATCCCCCCTTTCACCGCCCGACATGGGCCTTGAACGCAGAGCGCCGCGCGCGTCAAAACTCGCCGCCGCCGCAGCGCACCGGCCGTGCTTCTCCTTCCTTCTTCCAACCGCATTTGGCAGATCGCCGCTCATTGAAAGGCCGCTTCGCGCTGGTGGCGATCTCTCCCGCATCCCCGCTTGCCTTACCTGATTTATTCTGTCAGGAAACCTCGACGGCAGCTTTCTCCGCGCGACCCACGCGCCGGTCACGCAACCTCGAGAAAGCATCGGGCCCGCGCGGATTAACCCGCATGCGCGCCGCCCCCCATTTGCCAGCTTGTGCCAGCACCTCCCGAAGCATCGCGGCGGAATTTCCCGCCCCACTCAGGAAAGGATGTGCCATGGGCTTCATCAGCGAGCTGAAACCCTCCGATCATCTTGAGGATTCCAATCCGGACTGCCTGTTCTCCTTCGCCGGCCCCGAGGGGCATGTCGTGGCGCAAGATCCGGTTTTCTCCGTACCGCGCGGGCCGGCCGCCACCCTGCCCCTGCGCCTCGCGGCGCTTGCCCTCGAAGAGGGCGAAATCATCGGCGGCGCGATGCCTTTCGACAAAAGCGACGATGATTGCCTCTGGCGCGCGCGCGCGGGGGATGCCCCCGCATCGGGGCGCGCGGCCCCGACCGTGGCCCAGCCCGTCCCGCAGCCGCCCCTGCGCGAATTCGCCCTCGCGCCCCAGCCTTGGGCAGAGGATTACGCAGCGATGGTGACCGAGGCCCTCGCCTGCCTTGCCCAAGGCGACAAGGCGGGCGCGAACGAGGGGCTGAAAAAGATCGTCCTCGCCCGCAGCCTGCTGATCGAAAGCCCCCGCACCATTCCCGTCGCGGCCCTGCTCGCACGGCTCGGCCGAGACCCCGAGGCCACCGCCTTCCGCGTCCGCCTTCCCGCCCCCGCCGATCGGCCTCATGCCAGGCGCCATCTCGTCGGCGCGACACCCGAGCTTCTGGTGCAAAAGACCGGTGATGCCATCCGCTCGCATCCTCTTGCAGGCTCGGCCAAGCGCGCGGGAAGCGCCGCAGAGGACAAGCAGGTCGCGCAGGCCCTCGCGCAATCCGAGAAAGACCGGCGCGAACACCTTTATGTCGTCGATTACATCCTCGACACTTTGGCCCCCTATTGCGCCGAGCTTTGCGCGCCGCGCGGGACCGAGGTCACCCATACCGCGAGCATGTGGCATCTGGGGACCGAGATCAAAGGCAGGCTGCGCGACCGCGAGACCCCTTCGGCGGTTCTGGCTTCGATCCTCCATCCGACACCCGCGATCTGCGGCCTGCCGCCAAGCGCCTCTGCGCGGCTGATTGCCGAGCTCGAGCCGGTCCCGCGCGGCTTTTATGCGGGCGCGGTCGGCTGGTCCAAGGCCAATGGCGACGGCGCCTGGTATGTCGCGATCCGCTGCGCCGATATCTGCGGCACCACCGCGCGGCTTTTTGCGGGCGCGGGGATCGTCCTCGGCTCGGAGCCGATGTCCGAGGCCGCCGAGACCGGCGCGAAATTCGGAGCGCTGCTCGCCGCGCTCGGCCTGCCCGCCGATATGGCGGTCGCGGGATTGTTGCAAACCTCCTGAGACGAAAACCATGGCCCTTCCACAGATCCCTCCCTACGAGCTGCCCCTCGCCCTCGCCCGCCCGCCCCGCCCGCAATGGCGGCTCGATCCCGACCGTGCGGCCTTGCTGGTTCACGACATGCAGGCCTATTTCACGCGCCCCTTCGACGCGGATGCCGCGCCGCTTCGGCCCTTGGTCGCCAATATCGCGCGGCTTTTGACGGCCGCGCGGGCTGCGGGCGTGCCGGTTTTCTATACCGCGCAGCGCGGCAACCAGTTCCGCCCCGACCGCGGCCTTCAGGCCGATCTCTGGGGCGCGGGCATGTCTGCCCTGCCCGAGCATGAAACCATTCTGCCGGCTCTGGCCCCCGCCCCCGGCGATCATGTTCTGGTCAAGCACCGCTATAGCGCCTTCCAGCGCTCCAACCTCGAACGGCTCTTGCGCGCACGCGGGCGCAACCAGCTGCTGATCACGGGGGTCTACGCCCATATCGGCTGCCTCGCGACCGCGCTCGAAGCGTTCCAGATCGAGATCGAACCCTTCCCCGTTATGGACGCGCAGGCCGATTTCACCTTGGCCGAACATGTCGGGGCAATGGGCTGGATCGCCGCGACCTGCGGGGTGCCGATGAACTGCGATGCGGTCTGCGAGGCCCTTGCAACAGAGAGGACCGCGACCAATGGGGCCGTCACAGGCGGGGCCGTCGCATGAGGCTCACGGGCTTTGAAGGGCGAACCGCCGTGGTGACCGGCGCGGCAGGCGGGATCGGACAGGCGGTAGTCGCGGCACTTCTGGATGCGGGGGCGAGGGTTCTCGCCAGCGACCGTGCCGAGGCAATTGCCGCGGCCGTCACCTCTGCATCCACCGCCGGCCTGCCGCAGGACGAAAGCCGCGTGATCTGGCGCGCTTACGATGTCGCAAGCGACGACCCCGACCAGCTTGTCGCCGAGGCCGAAGCGCGTTTCGGCCCGCTTTCGCTTGGGGTTCATGCCGCAGGCGTGCTGGCGATGGCACCGCTTCTCGACTGCACGACCGCCGAATGGGACCGCGTCATGGCGATCAATGCGGGCGGCGCTTTCCGCACCGCCTCGGCCTTTGGTCGCGCCATGCGCGCGCAGGCCGAGGGCGGGCCGAACCGGCAGGGCCATAACGGGGCGATTGTCGTGGTCAGCTCGAATGCGGCGGGCATTCCGCGCCGCAATATGGGGGCCTATGCGGCCTCGAAAGCGGCAGCGAGCATGATGACGCGCTGCCTTGGCCTCGAACTGGCGGAATGGGGGATCCGCTGCAATATCGTGGCCCCCGGTTCGACCCTGACGCCGATGCAGACCGGCATGTGGGAGGGCCCCGAAGGGCGCGACAAGGTCGTTGCGGGCGATCTTGCGGATTTTCGCACAGGCATCCCGCTGGGAAAGCTCGCGCGACCCGAGGATGTGACCGCAGCGATCCTGTTCCTGCTCTCGGAGCAGGCGGGCCATGTCACGATGGCCGATCTTTACGTTGATGGCGGCGCGACCCTGCGGGCCTGAGCGCGGCATCCCGAAATGAAAGGGGCGGGAATTTCCCGCCCGTTTCGCGTGCCGCATTCCCGCGCCGCTCAGGCGGCAAGGCGCGCACGGATGAGCGCCCACCATGCCTCCAGCGTCGGCACTTCAGCCAGTTCGGCAAAGCTGACCGTGATCCCCGCCCGCGAAAGCTCCGCGCCGAGCTCCATCACGGCGATCGAATCCACGCCGTAAAAGAGCAGGTTTTCAGCCGGATCAATCGCCTCGTCGTCATCCACCATGCGCGCCACGCGGCTTTCCAGCCAGTCGCGGTCGATCACGCCCGCCGCGCCTAGCTGCGTGTCTATGTTCTTTGAATGTTCCGATTCCGCAATTCCGGTCATATCGTCACCTCTCCCTGTGCAACGGTTTGGCCCCCTAAATCCGCCTCGGCGCGGCGCAGGCTTTGCTTGTCGATTTTGCCCACCGCCGTCAGCGGCATGGCGGCAACGAAGCGGAAGCGGTCGGGGATCTTGTATTCGGCCACGCCGAGTTCGAGCAGATAGCGCCGCAAACCCGAGGGCCTGACCGCCTCTCCGTCGCGCAAAACGACAACCGCGCTGCTTTTCTCGCCCATAAGCGCATCGCCGACCGCGATCAGCGCGGCATGGAGAATGGCGGGGTGGCGCAGCAAAAGTCCCTCGATCTCTTCGGCGGCGATCTTTTCGCCACCGCGGTTGATCTGGTCCTTGACCCGCCCGACCACGCGCAGATTGCCGCCCTGCACGCGTTTGACCAGATCGCCGGTATAGTAAAACCCTTCGGTGTCGAAAGCGGCGGCATTCTGCTCGGGGGCCCGATAGTAGCCGCGAAACGTATAGGGACCGCGCACCGCGAGCATGCCCGTCCCGCCTTCGGGGACGGGCACGCCGCTTTCAGGATCAAGAATGCGGATCTCGTCATCGGGGCTGATCGGACGGCCCTGAGTGGTAAAGCAGACCGCATCGGGATCGCCCGCCCGCGTATAATTCACCAGCCCCTCGGCCATGCCGAAGACCTGCCGGAGCGCGCAGCCGAGCACCTCGGGGACAAGTCGCGCCTGCGCCTCGGCGAAATTCGCGCCTCCGACCAGCATGAGATCAAGCGAAGCGATCTTGGCGCGCGCATCTGCATCATCGCGCGCGGCCTTTTGCCAAAGTGCAACCGCAGGCGGGACCAGCGCCACCGTATTGACCCCGTGACGCGCGATCAGATCAAAGCACTGCGCGGGGTCGGGGTTCGCGGCCATGATGACGGTCCCGCCCGCATCGAAGACGCCCAAAGCACCGGGCGAGCTCAGGGCGAAATTATGCGGCGCGGGAAGCGCGCTCAGATAGCGGGTTTCACGGTCGAAGCCGCAGATCCGCACGCTTTCGCGGATACTGTAATCGTAATCGTTATGGGTGCGCGGGATCAGCTTGGGCGTGCCGGTACTGCCGCCCGAAAGCTGGAAAAAGGCGACCTCTCCCGCCGGTGTCGGACGAAACTGCGGCGCGGGTCCCCGCGCATGGTCGAGCCAGTGGCCGAGATCGCGCGCGGGGCCGTCCGCGCCATCGCCCTGAAAGAGCGCAAGGGGCTTGCCGGGCAAAGCATCGACAAAGCGGTTGTCGCCAAAAAGCTCGAGGCTGCGGTCGCCGATCACCAGACGCGGCTTGATCTGCGCGGCATAGGCCGAGATTTCGAGCGCGCGATGGTTCGACAAAGCATTGAGCGGCACCACGCCGATTTTCAGAAGCGCCAGAAAAACCAGATAGAATTCCGCGATATTGGGAAGTTGCACCAGCGCCGTATCGCCGTGGCCCAGCCCCGCAAGCGACAGATTGGCCGCGAGGGTCGAGGCCCGCCGGTCTGCCTCGGCATAGGTCAGGCTGCGCAGGCCGCAAATCAGCGCGACGGCCTCGGGGGTCTGCGCCACCTGCGCTTCGAAGCCGCGCGTCAGAGGCTGGTCGAGCCAATATCCTTTCGCGCGGTATTCGGCGGCAAAGGCCTCCGGCCAGGGAGTAAATTCAACCATCTCGGTCCACCTGCTTTGGAAAAATTCCGGGCTGGCTGACCGTGGTCCGCTTGCTATATTGACGAATTCAAATTGTTTAGTATTTCTATCAGCAATTAAGGCGGGCGCAAGTCCCCGCGCCGAAGCGCGGCCGTTTCCAGCCTGCCAAAGCCCGTTTCCGCCCACCAGAGCGCGCCCGATTGCGGCCGGTCACGGCAGGCCAGACCGCAACAGCCACAATTTTGGTGACCCGATGACCCAGATCGATCCGCGCCCTGCCCTGCCCGACACCGCGCCTGATGCCACTCCCTCCCGCCTGCTGCCCCTGACACTTGCCCAGCTCGACTTCTGGGAGGAGTTCCGCCACCACCCCGACGAGCCGGTCTCGACCGTGGCCCATGTCGTCACGCTGAGCGGGGCCGGAGACGCTGCGGTCGATGGCGAGGCCTTGGCGCGTGCGATCACCCAAGTCATCGCCGAAACCGATGTCTTCCGCCTGCGCTTTACCGGCGAAGGCGACAAGAGCCCGCGCCAAAGCGGGGATGCCGCCCCGCCGCCTTCCCTGCGCCGGATCGATCTTTCGGATGCGGGCGATCCTGCGGCCGAGGCCCGCAAACTGATCGACGCGGATATGGCGCGCACGATCGATCTGCGCCGCGATCCCCTCTCCTCGCAATGGCTGATCCGTTTGGGGCCGGACCTGTGGCAATGGTACAACCGCGGCCACCACATCATTCTCGACGGCTACAGCATGGGGCTGATCGAACAGCGCTGCGCCGAGCTTTACGCCCATTTCGCGCAGGCCGGCCCCGAAGGACGCCCCTTCTCACGCTTCACGGCCTATCTCGCGGAGGAGGATGCCTACCGCGCCTCGCCCCGTCACGAGGCTGCCAAGACCTTCTGGCGCGGGGCACTCGCTCGCACCGCCCCGCTCCCCCTGATCCGCAAGGGCGAGGAAAATTACGCGCTTGCGGGGTATGGCCATGACTTCACCTTGCCGCAAAGCGGGGCGGGGCTTGCGGCTTTGACCAAGGCCACGGGACTCGGCTGGGCGGATCTGATGACGGCGCTTGCCTCGGCCTATCTGCTGACCCATCTGCCGCGACCGGATACCGGAACAGGACACGCGGGACTGGCGGTCTGGCTGCCCTTCATGAGCCGCATGGGCAGCGTCAGCGCGCGCATTCCGGCGCTGGTCGTCAATATCCTGCCGCTGGCGGTCCACACGCCCAGCGACGGCCTGTTCGGGACCTTTTTGACCGAGACTGCTGCGGGGCTGCGCGCCCTTCGCCGCCACGGCCGCTACCGGATCGAGCAGATCGCCGAAGACAGCGGCATCCGGTTCGGCTCTCGCTTCTTCTTTTCGCCGCTGGTCAATGTCATGCCCTTCGACCGCCCCCACTTCGACGGCTGCGCGGCAGAGAGGCAGGTCCTTTCGAACGGCCCGAATGACGGGTTCAACATCACCATCCGCGCCGAACATAATGGGAGCGGCATGCAGTTGCGCATCGACGCCGACCCAGCTTTGACACCGCTCGCCGAATTCGAGGCCCATTGCCGCGACCTCCCCGCCTTTCTCGCGGCGGCCCTGCAGGAGAAGAGCCTGTCCCTGCCGCTTGCTGCTTTGCTCAAGAGCTGAGGGCGCTCGGCGCAGTGGTCGCTGCAGTCGGCCGCAGAAAGACACATTCGCGCGTGGGCATGGCCCTGCCCTCCCAGCATCCCTGCACATCTGCCCTCCGCCCAGCGCTTTGGCGATCAGGACACAACGGCCGCTTGGAGGCTTGGAGGTACACACATGCTCCCCCTTCAGGGCAAGACCTTATGCGGCCCTTGGTACTTGGCTGGCGGGTCTGCGCGGAGAAGGCGGCGCTGGGCGTCTCCGCCCTCCGCTCATGCCTCGGCCACGGCATTGCGACATGGAGAACGGCTCAGCCGCGCACCGGTCCTGTGGTTTCACCCGAACGCAGGCGGCAGGGCAGGATCACCTGAGGGGGGCCCGTCCTCTCGGGAAGACCGGCGAAAAGCGCAAAGGCCGCTTGGGCGATCTTTGCGACCGGTTGCTCGATCGTGGTCAGGCGCGGCGTGATCATTGCCGCGACCGGCAGCCCGTCAAAACCCATAAGCGAGAGATCGCGCGGAACCGAAAGCGCCAATTCCTGTGCCGCGCGCAAGGCACCGATCGCCTGTTGGTCCGAGCTTGCGACGACGGCAGTCGGACGGATCGTCTCGGGCAACGCCATCAGACGCTTGAGCCCCTGCTCCCCGCTGGTCAGATCGAAACGGCCGGTCACGATGTAATCGGCAACCGCGATCCCCTCTTGTGCCAGAAGCGGCGCCATGAGCCCGAGATAGCTGTCGTGGCGCAAACGCGCCGGCATCAGGCTTTGCTCGCCGGCCAGCAAGGCGATGCGGCGATGTCCGAGGCTGACCAGATGGTCGAGGCCCAGCGCCATCCCTCCGGCATGATCGGATGCCGCGCCGATCTCGACTCCCGTCCCCGTCTGCGGAGCGGCCAGACGGTCGACATGGATGATGGGCAGGTCATAACCCGCATAATCAGCCGAGCCGGCCTGACAACGGATCAGGAAAAGCCCGTCGATACGGCGGCGGAAAAGGGAATCGACACAGGCCGCTTCGATGCGGGGATCCTCGGTCGAATTGGTCAGGAAGAGGTTGTACCCCCCCGCACGGGCCGCCTGCTCCAAAGCCTGCACCAACTCGGCGAAAAACGGATTGGCCAGATCGGGGACCACGACCCCCAGACATTTGGTGAAGCGCCGCCCGAGATCCTGCGCGATCTGGTCGGGACGGTAATCCATCTGCGCCATGACCGCACGGATACGGGCCCGCATCTGCGCCGAAACCGCCGGATGATCGTTGAGCACCCGCGAGACGGTTCCCACGCCGACGCCCGCCTCTCTGGCGACATCGCGGATGGTGATCTTGCGGGGCGCGGCAAGCGGATCCTTCGGCGCGGGCTCCGGTCCCGTTGCCCCTGCCGCCTTGTGTCTGCCCTGCATCATTACCCCCGTCCGGTCTCGGGCGCATCGCCGCGGCACCCCTTTGCGCGGGCCTGTCTGCCACTTCCGCCCCGCATGCGCAAATCAGCGCGCGCCGCGGCGTTGGGCAATGCGGTTTTGTACCGCATCGAGGATCACGGCGAGGATGATCACCGCACCGGTAATGATCTGGCGCACGAAATCGCTGGCACCAATCAGGATGAGGCCGTTGCCCAGCACCCCGATTACCGCAGCCCCGAGCAAGGTCCCGATCATCGAACCGCGTCCGCCGTTGAGGCTGGTTCCACCGATGATGACCGCCGCGATCGCGTTCAGCTCGTAGCCGTTGCCCATGATCGGCGAAGCGCTGGTCAGGCGCGCCATATACATCACCGCGGCAATCCCGACCGCAAAGCCGCAGATCCCGAAGGCGGCGGTCTTGTAGACCAGCGTATTATGTCCGGCCAGACGCACGGCCTCTTCGTTGTTGCCGATCGCATAGAGCATGCGGCCGAAAACCGTGCGCGTGAGCACGACCCAGCCTAGCCCGACGACAATCAGCGCAACAATGAACAAAAGGGGAACGCCCGCAATGCTGGCCGTGCCGAAGCTCGTGAAAGCGGGGTTCGAGATATAGACCGTATTCGATTGGGTGAACTGCAGCGCGGAGCCGCGCGCCATGTTCAGCATGCCCAGCGTCACGATGAAGGAGGGGATCGACCACCAGGCCGAGATCAGCCCGTTGATGATGCCGCAGAAGGTCCCCACCCCGCAGGCGACAAGGATCGTCAGCGTGATCGCCAGCCATGAGGGCAGATCGGGGTTCGACATGAAAGTCGCCGCGATCACCGCCGCCAGCGCCATGACCGAACCCACCGACAGGTCGATCCCGCCGATCAGGATCACGAAGGTCATGCCTGCCGCCAGAATGACGTTCAGCGTGATCTGGACCATGATGTTGGACAGGTTGATCTGGGTGAGGAAGGTCTTGGTCGTCAGGCTGAAGACGATGATCAGCAAGACCAGCGCCACCCCGATACCGGCATTGCGCAAAAGCCCGCCCCAAAAGGCGCTGCGCGGAACATTCGGGCGGCCCTTCGCCGCGGCAGTGGTGTCAGTGCTCATGGGAAACCTGCTCTTTGAGATATTCGCTATAGGCGAGCTGGAGGATCGCCTCTTCGGTCATGGCCTCGCCCTCGAGGCTGCCCGCGATCACGCCGCGCGACATGACCTCGACGCGATCCGCGAGGGTCAGCAGCTCGGGAATGTCCGAGGAGACGACCAGAATGGCGACGCCCTCCTCTGCCAGCTTGCCCAGAAGCGCGTAGATTTCGGCCTTGGCCCCGACATCGATGCCGCGTGTCGGCTCGTCGAGCATCAAAACGCCGGGTTTGCGCAAAAGCCACTTCGCCAGAACGACCTTTTGCTGATTGCCGCCCGAAAGGCTCGCGACCGGCAGATCGAAACCGGCCGCGCGAATATCGAGCGAGCGCAACATGGCGGAAACCGTGCGGTTCTCCGCGCCACGATCGAGAAAGCCCGCGCGCGAATGCTCGTGCACCGTCGCAAGCGAGCCGTTCACGGTCAACGACATCGGCAGGACCAGCCCCTCTTCCTTGCGGTTTTCGGTCACGAGGCTGATCCCCGCCGCAATCGCGTCGCGCGGGCTTGCGACCGTCACCGGACGCCCGTCACGCAGCACGAGACCGCGTGCCGGCAGATCGGCGCCGAAAATCGCGCGCAAGAGCTCGCTGCGGCCCGCGCCGACCAGCCCCGCGATCCCGAGGATCTCTCCCGCGCGCAGGGTCAGCGAAATATCCGGCCGCGCCGCATTGAGTGCGGTCTGGAAGCCGTCGATCTCCAGCGCGGGTCTACCTCCGGCGCGGGCCGGACGGGCAAGACGCTCCTGACGCAATTCGCGGCCGACCATCTGCTGGACCAGACCATCCGCGGAAACGGCCCCTGTCTCCTGCGTGACGATCATCCGGCCGTTTCGGAAGACGGTCACGCGGTCGCAATGGGCGAAGACCTCTTCGAGGTGGTGCGAAATGAAAAGAACGGTCGTGCCCTGCGCCTTGAGACGGTGGACGATCTCGAAAAGGCGGCCGCTTTCGCGCGGGGTCAGGGTCGCGGTCGGCTCGTCGAGGATCAGAACGCGCGCATCATCCGCAAGCGCGCGGGCGATCTCGATCAATTGCTGCTGGGCGACGCCGAGCGTGCCGACCGGAAGGCGCGGATCAAGCCCCTCGAGCCCGACCAGCGCCAGAAGCTCCTGCGCGCGTCGCATTAGGACCGGCGTATCGACAAAGATGCCGAAGCGGCGCGGCAGGCGCTCGAACAACAGGTTCTCGGCGATGCTGAGCGAGGGCAGAAGGCTGAATTCCTGATGGACGACACGAATGCCCCGCGCCATCGCCTCCGAGGGCGAGGCAGGCGCATAGGCCGCACCGTCAAGCGTCATCGTCCCGCCGTCGGGCTGGATGATGCCGCTGAGGATCTTGATGAAGGTCGATTTTCCGGCCCCGTTCTCGCCGACGATCGCATGGATCTCTCCGGCCGCGAAATCGACCGAGATCTCCTGCAATGCCGGCACGCCGCCATAGGATTTGGAGATCAGGCTGGTCGCGAGCCGCAGGCTCCGCCCCTCTGGCGGATCGTGCGGCGTGGATGGCGCGCTTGCTGTCGGGGTGGGGCCTGCCCGATTTCGGCCGGATGGGGCTGGGGTCATATCGCAATCCCGCAATGATGTCCGGAAACGTGTCCGGCTGGCTGTCCGGTTGGCGCGGGACGGACAGGCGTCCTCCCCGCGCCGGCTTTTCCCGCTGGACTCAGTTCTTGGTCACGAGCTTGATCTCGGTCGTGACCCAACCTTCGAGCGGCGTGCCCGAGCGGAAGGATTCGATTCCGCGGTTGATCGCATCGGCAGCCATGTCGCGGCCGAACTGGTCGACGGTGGCCAATACGCGGCCGTCTTCGACCATCGGGCGGATCGCGGGGATATTGTCGAAGCCCACGACCTGGATCTTGCCGGTCAGACCCGCGGCCTCGATCGCCTTGACCACGCCGAGCGCCATCGAATCGTTCGCGGCCATCACGCCCTGAACATCGGGATGGGCGGTGAGCATGGTGGTGAAAACGGTATTGGCCTCTTCGGTTTCCCAATGCGCGGTGCGCGAATCCAGCAGTTCGAGCCCGTGTTCGGCAATTGCCGCGTCAAAGCCCACCTTGCGCTGTTTGGCGTTGTCGGCACCGGGGTTGCCCTCGATGATGACCACTTTCGCGCCCTTGCCCAAAACCTCGGCCAGCTTGTCGCCCGCCATTTTCGCGCCCGCGGCATTGTCGGGACCGACGAAGGCCAGTTTGAGACCCGCCTGCGCCTTGGCCTCCTCGTCCAGCGGCACGTCGAAGTTCACGACGGTGATGCCGGCGTCCACCGCACGTTTCGCGGGGCCGACCATGGCGCGGCTATCGGCGGGGGCCAGAACGATGATGTCTTTCTGCTCGACGATGCAGGTGTCCATCGCATTGACCTGCGCGTCAAAGTCCGTCTCGGACTGCATCCCGACCATCTTGAGGTCGAAATCCGCGCGCTTGGCTGCATATTCCTCGGCGCCGACACTCATGTCTTTGAAGAACTCGTTCGACAGCGATTTCATCACCAGACAGACCTGAGGACGTTCCGCATCCGCCAGCGCCGGCAGAGCAACAACAGTCGTCATCAGCGCCACGGCAACAGTGGTCATCGTCTTGATCATTTCTCTCTCCTCCATGGTTTGGGCGGTTCGATCCTCTGTGGAACCGGTTCCATGTCCGATTTCACGCAGATTTAAACCCTTTTGTCTATGATTCCCCGCAACCGACATCCCGCCTCTGTCCAAACAGCCAAGCCGCAGCCCGAAATCGGCCCGCGAAAGGCGGTGCCGAAGGCGCGGCGAAAGCCCCGACAGGGCCGGATTTGCGAGGCGGTTGTTTTCGCGGATGAACGGCTGTACTTTATGCGAATTATTGAAACAGAATTCACATATCGGCACTTGCCCCAAGGGCCGCGAAGTGGTTCCTGCTCATAATGGCCCGAGTTCCGGCCAATTTCCAAAGAGGATTCCCACCATGCGCTACAGCCGCGATTTGAATGGCTATGGAGAAAACGCCCCCGATCCGAAATGGCCGGGCAATGCGAAAATCGCGGTCCAGATCGTCGTGAACTACGAAGAAGGCGGCGAGAACAGCATCGAGCATGGTGACGCGGCCTCCGAGGCCTTCCTGTCCGAAATCATCGGCGCGCAGCCCTGGCCGGGCAAGCGTCACTGGAACATGGAATCGATCTACGATTACGGTGCGCGCGCGGGCTTCTGGCGTCTCTACCGCATGATGAAAGACATTCCGGTCACCGTCTACGGCGTCGCAACCGCGCTCGAGCGCAGCCCCGAACAGGTGGCGGCGATGCAGAAAGCCGGCTGGGAGATCGCGACCCACGGCCTGAAGTGGATCGACTACCGCGACGTGCCGCGCGAGGTCGAAGAAGACCATATCGCCAAAGCGATCAAGCTCCACACCGAGATCACCGGCGAGCGCCCCTATGGTTTCTATCAGGGCCGCACCTCGATGAATACGGTCGCGCTCGGCTGTGAAGAAGGCGGCTTCGCCTATCTCGCAGATACGATCGCCGACGACCTGCCCTATTGGCATGTCCACAACGGCAAGCCGCAGCTGATGGTGCCCTATACGATGGACGCCAACGACATGCGTTTCTCGAGCGGTCAGGGCTTCGGCACCGGCGAGGAATTCCTCGACTACCTCAAGGCCAGCTTCGACGTGCTTTACGCCGAAGGCGAGGCCGGCGCGCCCAAGATGATGTCGATCGGTCTGCACTGCCGTCTGGCGGGCCGTCCGGGTCGTGCGATCGCGGTGCAGAAATTCATCGAATACGCCCGCTCGCATGCCAATGTCTGGTTCGCATCGCGTCTCGACATCGCGCGCCACTGGGCGCAGGTCCATCCCTATGAGGCGACCGAGCGTCCGTCCGAAATGGACCGCGAGACCTTCGTGGCCAAGTTCGGTTCGATCTACGAACATTCGCCCTTCATCGCCGAGCGCGTCTGGGACGGTGAAATGGGTGCGGTCCATGATACCGCGCTGGGTCTTGCCCGCCGCATGGCGCAGATCTTCCGCGCCTCCTCCGACGAAGAGCGTCTGGGCGTTCTGAACGCGCACCCCGATCTTGCCGGCAAACTGGCCGCGGCAAAGGCGCTGACCGCCGAAAGCACCGCCGAACAGGCGAGCGCGGGTCTGGATGCCTTGACCGACGACGAGCGCGCGACCTTCAACCGGCTCAATACCGACTACGTCGCGCGCCACGGCTTCCCCTTCATCATCGCGGTCCGCGACTACGACAAAGCCGGCATCATGGAAGCGATGCAGAACCGCATCGACAACGACACCGCGACCGAGCGCCGCGAGGCCGAGCGTCAGGTCAGCCGCATCGGCGAGCTGCGCCTCCAGCAGGTGCTGGGCTAAGGCGCGAAACGGCCCCCCGCAAGGCCGGGCCGCCAACCGCCCCAGAACTTCCGGTCATGCGCGGTGCCTCGAGCGTGCACCCCGCCTGACCAGCCGAGCAGAGCCCCGGGCGCAAGCCCCGACGGCCAGCCAACGATTTGCCTTAACTATGCCGGAGCACGATGCTCCGGATCTCAGGAGACACCATGTCCAACGCCAAGAAGAACAGCTACGCTGGTCCTTTTGCCGGCCTTCCGCCCCAGTCCGACCTCTCGGTCGACACCGCCGTTTTCACCGATGCTTATGCCGTCATTCCGGCAGCGACGATGCGCGATATCGTCACGAGCTTCCTGCCCGGCTGGAAGAACATGCGCATGTGGGTCATCGCCCGCCCGCTCTCGGGTTTCGCGGAAACCTTCAGCCAGTATATCGTCGAGCTGAACGGCGATGCGGGCTCCGACCGCCCCGAAACCGATCCGACCGTGCAGGCTTCGCTGTTTTGCACCGACGGCTCGATCGAGGTCACCATCGACGGCAAGGCCCATGTGCTGACCGCCGGCGGCTTCGCCTATATTCCGGCCGGCACCGCATGGTCGGTCAAGAACGCATCGGATCTGTCGCGCTTCCATTGGTGGCGCAAGCGTTGGGAGCCGGTCGAAGGCCTCGACAAGCCCGATGTCATCATCGCCAATGAAAACGACATCGAACCGATCGCCATGCCCGACACCAACGGCGCATGGGCGACGACCCGTTTCATGGATCCGACCGACATCCGTCACGACATGCACATCACCATCGTGACGCTGAAACCGGGCGGCTCGATCCCCTTTGCCGAAACCCATGTCATGGAACACGGGCTGTTCGTGATCGAGGGCAAAGCGGTTTACCGTCTCAATCAGGATTGGGTCGAAGTCGGCCCGGGCGACTTCATGTGGCTGCGTGCGTTCTGCCCGCAATGCGCCTATGCCGGTGGCCCGTCGAACTTCCGCTACCTGCTCTATAAAGACGTCAACCGTCACGCGAAAATGCTGTAAGAAAAGGGGGCCTCGGCCCCCTTTTTTTCATTCCCGAATGCCGTCGGCCCGCAGCGTGTTTAGACCGCCTGTTCGGCCTCACGCTCGGCCTCGGCCTCGCGCACGGCGATTTCGGCCATGGCCAGTGCGGCCTCGCGGGTTGCGGCTGCCGCGATGAAGCGGCCGTTATGGCAGAATAGCGCGCCTTTGACGCCCGAAGCTTGTTCCAGCGCCTCGTTGGTCAGACCGGCCCAAGCGGCAGGCAGATCGGCGCGCAGGGCGAAGCCCTCCTCGGATTTGCGGATGCCCCCGATGCTCCAATCCTTGCCGCGCGGGTTGATCACGAACCACAGATGGTCCGCGCCCGCTTTGACCACGGTCGGACGGAAAGGCATGCCCATCGGCAGTTCCAGCACGCGGCCCTCGCCCGCCTGTTCGATCGAGGCCATCACCATCGCCTCGGCACGCAATTTCGCGGCGCTGCGGTTGATGCGGGCCTCGACAAACGCGCGGGCGATGCCGAGCGCGAGATGGAAGGCCTCGGTTTCGGCCTCGGGGTCGGTATTGTCGAAAACCGGTTTCAGCGTCTCTAGGAGGCTCGGCAGAACCATCCCCGCCAATTGCGGCCCCGCGGCCGAAGGGCTGAGCGCGCCGTTGTCGACCAGATCGAGCGGCAGAACGAAACCCGTGTCGAACGAACTGTGGATCGCGTCGATATTGGCCTCGGCAATGCCGAAACCGGCAAGATAATCGCGGCCGAAATGGCGCCAGACCAGCCCGAAAGAGCTGAGCGGCTGCCCGTCGTCGCGCAAAGGTGCGCCGCGCTGGTGGTGGTCGAAGATCCGCGCCTCGGGATCATAGGCCCCGCCGACGTCATAGATGATGCGGTCTTTGGCCGGCGTGATCCATTCGGGCGCGCGGCTGCGCACCAGCTCGGCCTCTGGAAACAGCCGCGTGAGGATCACGCTCGAGAGCAGCTCGTCGGCGTGAAAGCCGCCGGAATGGGTGACGAGATAGCTGGGCTGCATCATGGTGTCCTTGGATCGGTTCGTCTGGAAATCGTCGCGCGCGCCCGCAGGGCCGGCAAAGCCCGCCTGCCCTACGCCGATTGACCGCTTTTGGCAATCGGCGCAGGCGCGCTGCGTGCGGGCACGCCCGCCCCCGCCCTTTAGCGTTTGCGCACGAATTCGGTGCGCAGCACGAGGCCGCGAATGCTGTCGTGGCGGCAGTCGATTTCTTCGGGATTGGCGGTCAGGCGGATCGTGCGGATCACGGTGCCCTGTTTGAGAACCGTGCTGGTGCCCTTGACCTTGAGGTCCTTGACCAGCACCACGCTGTCGCCATCCGCCAGCACATTGCCCGCCGCATCGCGCACCACGACCTCCGAGCGCGCAGCGATCTCGGAAGCCGGAAGCCATTCGCCGCTGGCCTCGTCATAGACATATTCTTCATCTGCGGCCATATCGCCCCCCTGTCGATGCTGATGGAACGAGACCCATCCCCGACGCGGAACCAAAGGTCAAGCGCAGCCTAGAAAATCGCGACTTCCGCACCCAGCGAGGAGGCGAGCGAGCGCAGCCGCGCCTCGGCAACCTCGCCCATGAGCGCGCGGCCTGTTTTGGTCAGATGCAGCTCGAGCCGCTTTTCTTCGGGGAAATATTTCAGCGCCCCCGCCTCGCCCGGATCGCGGACCGAAAACATCGCGCCGAACCGCATCGCCTTGCCGAGGATTTCGGCCTTGGTCAATTCGGTCTCGTTGAGCAAGGTAAACAGCGCCGCCATCGGCGAAGCGGCGCGGCTGTTGCGGTAGCGGTGCAGCAAAGCCAACCCGAGAAAGACCCGCTCGGGATGCGAAAGCGCGGCCATATTGGCGCGCGTCACATTGTCGAAACAGGCGTCGGCGCGGTAATCGGGATGGGTGCGCCATGCCGTGTCGTGGAGCAGACAGGCCGCGCGGATCAGGCGGTCCTGCTCGGGTGGTTCATTGGCGAAAATCGGCAGCAGGAACTGGTAGAGCTTCTTGCCGAAGCCCGGCATCCGCGCCATCTGGCGTTCGGTGAAACGCGCGGCCTCGATCAAAGGATCGCGTTTGCGCAGGCTCGCGGGCATCTTTTCGTAAAGCAGCCCCTCGCGGATCCCGTAAGAGGAAATCGCCAGTGATTTCGGCTGGAAGCTCAGAACCAGCTGGCGCAGGACCTGACTGGCCAGCGGCACCAGCTCGATCCGGCTCGTGGAAATGCCGGTCTGGGCCTTGAGCGCCATCAGATCGTTCTCGCCGATCCATTTCACGGTCTCGAGCGCCGCATCGGGGCTCATGCGGTATTCGTGCAGAACCGTCATCGGATAATTGGCGCGCTCCATATCGAGGCGCGCAATCGCACGCCACGAGCCGCCGACCAGATAGATCTGCTCGTGATCGGCGCCGATCTTTTCGACCAGCCCGTCCATCACCGACTTGATATGTTCGCGCAGACCGGCCTTGCCGCCCTCGATCTGCTGGAGACGGAAGGGCCCGAGCGGCGAGGTTTCGCGCCGCCCGACCTTGCCGTTTTCGACGACCGCAAGTTCGAGAGAGTTGCCGCCGATATCGCAGACGAGACCGCGCGCATCTGGCCAGCCGAGCAAAACCCCCTGCGCCGAAAGCCGCGCCTCTTCCTCGCCCTCGATCACCAGAAGCTTGAGGCCGGTCTCCGCCTCGACCGCCTTGCGGAAAGCGCGGCCGTCCTTGGCCTCGCGCACGGCGGCGGTCGCGACGCAGATCAGGGGTTTGATCCCCATGCCGTCGGCCAGAACCGAAAAGCGCTTGAGCGCGGCCATGGCGCGTTCGACCCCTTTGGGGTTGAGATGGCCGGTCGTGACCAGCCCCTGACCAAGGCCCGCCATGACTTTCTCGTTGTAGAAATAGGCGGGGCTGCGCGCCGCGCCGTCGAAGACAACCATGCGGATCGAGTTCGATCCGACATCGACCACGCCGACACGGCTGAGCGAACGCTCGAAGACGCTGCTCCCGAAGGGCTCGATGGTTTCGCCGCTTGTGATCACCACGCCGCTCATGAGGCCCTCCGATTCGTCGCTGACAACGCTCTTTGCGCTGGATGGTTCAATCCGGTGAATGCGTCAACGCCAGAACGTCCTTGGCACCGGCACTTCCCCGACCCGAAAGAGACGGATTTTCCATAAAGAACTTGTGACAGCTGAACAAATCGTCGCGCCCGACCGGCAGATGGCGGACGTAGCGTCCATCGGGCTGCAGGATCCAGCTTTGCGCCTCGTCGGCGAGATTGGCGGCCATGATCTGGCTAGTGATCTGGGCTTTCACCGTCTCGTTGAGGCATTCGACCAGCGTTTCCACCCGCCGCGAGAGGTTGCGGCCCATCCAGTCGGCCGAGCTGATGAAGACCCGTGCGCGTTTGGACGGCAGGCCCTGACCATTGCCGAAACAGACGATGCGCGAATGCTCGAGAAAGCGCCCGACGATGGATTTCACGCGGATGTTTTCCGACAGGCCCTGAATGCCCGGACGAAGCCCGCAGATGCCGCGCACCACGAGGTTGATCTTTACGCCCGCCTGGCTCGCGGCATCGAGCGCCTCGATAATATCCTTTTCGATCAGGCTGTTCATCTTGGCCCAGATCTCGGCAGGCCGCCCCTGCCGCGCGAATTCGACCTCGCGCCCGATCAGCTCGATCAGCCGGTCCTTGAGGTTGAGGGGCGAGATCGCGAGGTTCTCCAGCTCGCTCGGCTGGACATAGCCGGTGAGGAAGTTGAAGACCTTCGAGGCATCGCGCCCCAGCGCCGGATCGCAGGTGAACAGCGAAAGATCGGTGTAGATCCGCGCGGTGATCGGGTGGTAGTTGCCGGTTCCGAAATGGGTATAGGTCACCAGCTGGCCGTTCTCGCGCCGCACCACGGTCGAGATCTTGGCATGGGTCTTGTACTGGGTGAAACCATAGACAACATGCGCGCCGGAACGCTCAAGCCGGCGCGACTGGCGGATATTGGCGGCCTCGTCGAACCGCGCTTTCAGCTCGACCAAAGCGGTGACGGTCTTGCCGGTCTCGGCCGCGGCGCAAAGCGCATCCACGATCGGGCTGTCGTAGGAGGTGCGGTAGAGCGTCTGTTTGATCGCCAGCACATTGGGATCATGCGCCGCCTGCTGCAAAAAGCGCACCACCATGTCGAAAGTCTCGTAGGGGTGATGGAGCAGCATGTCCTTTTGCCGGATCGCCGCGAACATGTCGCCGTCGTGATCCTGCACGCGTTCGGGCACGCGCGGGGTAAAGCTCGGCCATTGCAGGTCGCGCCGGTTGTCGAGCACCAGCGCGCCGAGATCGGCCATGCCCAAAAGGCCTTCGACCTCGACCACCTCTTCGGATTTCACCTCGAGCTTTTCCATGATCAGCCGGCGCAAACGGTCCGGCGCGCCCGCCGTGATCTTGAGCCGGATGACCGAGCCGCGACGGCGCCGCTTGAGCGCGCTTTCGAATTCGCGCACCAGATCCTCGGCCTCCTCCTCGACCTCGAGATCGCTGTCCCTGAGCACGCGGAAGGCGCAGTATCCGGTGTCGCGATAGCCAGGAAAAAGGCTGCGCAGATGCATCAGAAGCAGGTCTTCGAGCCGCAGGAAGCGCGTGCCGCCGGGCAGCGGGATGAAGCGCTCGATCTGCTGGGGCACCGGAAGCAGAGCCTGCATCTGCCGCCCGTCGCTTTCCGCCGCAAGCTCCAGCGCAAGGCAGAAGCCGAGGTTGGGGATGAAGGGAAAAGGATGGGCGGGGTCGATCGCCAGAGGCGAGAGGATCGGAAAGACATCCTCGACGAAATAGCGCCGCAGATAGGCTTCTTCGGCGCGCGTCACGCGCGAACGCGACAGGATGGTGATGTCGGCCTGCTCCATCTCGCGGCGAACGCCGGTCCAGACCGCCTGTTGCGCGGCCATCAGGCGGCGCGCATTGGTATTGACCAAAGCGAGCTGCTCGGCCGGAGTCAGCCCGTCATCCGAAGGCGTGCCATGACCCTCGCGCACCAATTCGCGCAGGCCCGCCACGCGGACCGTATAGAATTCGTCGAGGTTCGTCGCCGAAATCGACAGGAAACGCAGTCGTTCGAGCAAAGGCACACGCGGATTGCGCGCCTCGTCGAGCACGCGCCAGTTGAAGCTCAGCCAGCTGACCTCCCGATTGAAAAAGCGCGCGGGGCCTTCGGGCGTCCCGTCCGGATAGCTGCGCGGCGCGGGGATGGGCGAGGTCAGAAAATTGGCTTGTGTCATGGCAATCGATAACAAATGTTGCGTGGGGATCATGCGTCCGGTTCAAAGAGCTTGTCCAGCCATTCGGCGGCCAATCTGCGTGTTATTGCGCGATGATCCGCCATTGCCGCCGTATCGATCGCCGTGACCAGCCTGCGGGCAAGATCGAGATCGCGGTCCATGCGCAGCGAGAGGAAATCGATCACCTCGGGCGAGACGGAAATCTGGCGGTCGGCAAAGAGCTTGACCAGAACCGCCGGCAAAAGCGCCTGATCGGGGGGGCCGAGTTCGACCTTGGTCAAAGCCTCCATCCGCGAGGCGAGATCGGGCAGCGTGATCCCCCAATCGCGCGGCGGCGATTGCGCGGTCAAAAGCAGCAGGCAATCGCGCTCGACGCTGAGGTTCCACAGATGGAACATCGCCTGTTCGGCTCCGGCGGCTAGGCCGATGCGATGGGCATCCTCGATTACCAGCGCGCCGTCATGGGGCACGAGATCATCAAGCGCATCGATGCGCAAAGCCGCCGCCTGCTGGCGCAAGGCGCCGTTCTCGCCCGCCCAGAACCGCGCGATGTGGGATTTTCCCGTCCCCGGCCCGCCCAAAAGCAACAACCTGCCCTGCGGCCAGAGCTCGGGGCGGTCAAGCATGGCCAGAGCATCGCGATTGGCCGCCGTCACCAGAAAATCCGAGCGCGACGAGGCGGGTGGTCCGGCAAGATCGAACGTCAGCTGTCTCGACACGCGGCTCAGCCCCTTGCCGCTTTGCGGAGGGATGCCGCAAATCCGGCGGGCATGCGGGTCACGGAGGCGGAGCAGCCGGACACGAGCAAATTTCGGGCAATCGACGGGGCATTGCCGCGCTGGGGGACCGGCATTTCTGCCCCGCGCGTCCAGACCGCGCCCGCAAGCTCCATCATGCCCTCACCGATCATCCCTGCTCCCTGATCTTGCTGTTGGTTGTGGCGGCCCGCGCTGCGGCGCCTATCCGCATCGTCCGTCCCCAAGCGCTTTGCGGCCCTGTTCCTGCGTCGTCATTACCCTGTCTTTGGCCCCCAAGGGCCGTCTGCACCTTCGCCGCGCGCCGATACGGGGCGCGGATTTGGCCCCATTCTCTCCGACGCGCCAAGCTTTGCAACCACTTGCCGCCAAAATCATACGGGCCGGAGGATGCTCCGGCCCGTGTTTCTTTATCGTGCAGTTAGTCCAAAGCCGTCTTGCGCTCGAGCTTTTCGGCCTTTTCCTGGGCTTTCGCCTCGATTTCGCGGCGGCGGCGCAGCTCTTCCTCGAGCTCCTCGCGCTTGATCGCGGCAATCGCCATCTCGCGCGAGACCAGCGCCAGATTGCGCTTTTGCTCGGCAGTACCGGCCGGAACGATCTCGACCAGGGTCGGCGGCGCGGGCTGGGGCGGGATCTCTTGTCCGGTATAAAGCGCGCTCTCCTTGTAGCGCGCCGCCGCAAAGCGCACGAGAACGCCAAGCGCCGCCGACAGGGGCACCGCGACCAAAAGGCCGACAAAGCCGAAAAGCGTGCCGAAAACCGACAAGGCCAGCATCAGCCAGACCGGATGCAGGCCGACATGCCCGCCGACAATCTTGGGCTGGAGGTAGTTGCCCTCGACGATCTGGCCGATCGCGAAAACCGCGACCACCGCACCGATCGAGAAAGGCTGCCCCCAAAAGGAAAACAGCGCGACCCCGATGGCCGTCGCCCCGCCGACCACGACACCGACATAGGGAATGAAGGACAAGGTCGCCGCCAGAACGCCGATCGCGATGCCGAAGGGCAAACCGACCACAGCCAGCGAGATCGAATAAAACGTGCCGAGGATCAGGATCACCAACCCCTGCCCGCGCATGAAACCCGAGAGCACATCGTCGATGTCATGGGCCAGCTTGCGGATGGTCGGCGCGCCTTCGCGCGGCAGCAACTCGTCGAGGCGCGCAACCATATTGTCCCAGTCGAGCAGCAGGTAGAAGGCCACGACCGGCACGATGACGAACAAGGCGACAAAGCTCACGATCCCCATGACCGAGCCGAGAACCGTGCCCAAAAGCTCGCCCCCCCTCTCGCTGATCGTGGTACCGACACGGGCAAGCGCGGCGCTGACCGGCCCGCCTTCGACCATCAGATCAGGGAAGCGGTTGACCAGAAAGACCTGAAGCTTGGTCACCATCTCGGGCGCGGTCTGGATCAACTGTGTGGTCTGGCGGATCAGGACGGGCATGAAGACCAGCACGACGACCACGAAAAGCATCACCACGCAAAGCGTGATCACCACGACCGACAGGGTGCGCGACAGCCCCTTGCGTTCCAGCCAATCGGCCACCGGATCGAGAAGATAGGCCACCCCCGCCCCGATCAGGAAGGGCATGACGGCATTGCCGAGCCCCCAAAGCACCAAAAGCAGGACGATCAGCCCCCCGCCCCAATACCAGGATTGTTTATGTGCCGGCAGGCGCATGGTCGTTCTCCGATTTGATTGGCGCGAATGTGGGGCCAAGGGGGGCTCTATGCAAGCAAGGCCGTTGACGCGGGCGCGCGCCGCAGGGGGGAGGCCCGCGGGAACCTGCCGCAACGGGCGCGCGGTCGGCAGGGTTGAACCGTGCAGGTCCAAAGTGGACATGCTCCACCGCAGGGACCCCGCCCTCGCATCGCGAACGACGCGCACGGTTGCGAACAGCTTGGGCGGAACACCCGCTTTGGAGCCCAAGTCGCAGGACGCTGTTGCCGCGCGGGGCGCGTTGCGATAACCCGTTTGTGCAAATCAAGAGGTTTCCGCCATGCGTCTGTCGCGCTACTTCCTTCCCGTTCTGAAAGAGGAGCCGAAAGAGGCTCAGATCGTCAGCCACCGCCTGATGCTGCGCTCGGGCATGATCCGCCAACAGGCGGCGGGGATCTATTCCTGGCTTCCGCTCGGCAACAAGATCCTCAAACGCATCGAGCAGATCGTTCACGAAGAACAGCAGCGCGCGGGCCATATCCCACTGCTGATGCCGACGCTCCAGCCGGCCGATCTGTGGCGCGAATCGGGCCGCTACGACGCTTACGGCGAAGAAATGCTGCGCATCACCGACCGCAACAAGCGCGAGATGCTCTATGGTCCGACCAACGAGGAAATGATCACCGACATTTTCCGCAGCTATGTCTCGAGCTACAAATCGCTGCCGCTGACGCTTTACCACATCCAGTGGAAATTCCGCGACGAGATGCGCCCGCGTTTCGGCGTGATGCGCGGACGCGAATTCCTGATGAAGGACGGCTACAACTTCGACCTGACCAAGGAAGATGCGCTGCACGCCTATAACCGCCACCTCGTCAGCTATCTGCGCACCTACGAGCGCATGGGCCTGCAGGCGATTCCGATGCGCGCCGACGGCGGTCCGATCGGCGGCGATTACACCCATGAATTCCTCGTTCTGGCCGAGACCGGCGAATCCGAAGTCTTCTACGACAGCGAGATCACCGATCTGAAATTCGGCAACCGCCAGATCGATTACGACAGCGTTGAGCAATGCGAGGGCGTGCTGCAGGAATTCACCTCGCGCTATGCCCGCACCGACGAGACCCATGACGAAGCGATCTTCGCCGAGGTCCCCGAGGATCGCCGCCGCTCCGCGCGCGGCATCGAAGTCGGCCAGATCTTCTACTTCGGCACCAAATACTCCGAAGCGATGGGCGCCAATGTCGTCAACGACAAGGGCGAGCGCGTTCCGGCCCATATGGGCTCGCACGGGATCGGCGTCTCGCGTCTTCTGGGCGCGATCATCGAGGCCAACCATGACGACAAGGGCATCATTTGGCCCGAGGGCGTCACGCCCTTCCACGTCGGCATCGTCAATCTCAAACAGGGCGACGCCTCGACGGATTCGGCCAGCGAGGCGCTTTACACCGAGCTGAAAGCTGCCGGTCTCGACCCGCTTTACGACGACCGCGACGAACGTGCGGGCGCGAAATTCGCGACGATAGATCTCATCGGCCTGCCCTGGCGCATCACGGTGGGCCCGCGTGGTCTGGCCGAGAACAAGGTCGAGCTGACCAACCGCCGCTCGGGTGAATCGGTCGAGATGTCGCCGGCCGAAGCGGTGCAACGCCTGAAGGCGGTCTACCAGCCGGTCTTCGACGCGGCCTACAAAGGATGATCACCCGATGACCGCACTCCGCCTGATCCTTGCTCTGGTCGTCGCCTCGCTGTTTTCACAGTTTCCGGCATTTTCCGATCAATATGTGCAGCGATTGGGCGGAGAGGTCGAGGCGCTGACCAAGCTTGCCGCCGCCTTCGCTACCAATCCGGAGACGGATGCGCCGACGCGGACGGCGGCGCTGGCGGATCTGTCCGGCGGCGCCGCTCCCGCCGAACACCCAGTCATGGGCGAGGTCGTCGCGCGGCTAGACGCGGCGAAGGCCGATCTTGCCGCGCTCGAGGCATCCGGCCCGCTCGAACGCTTGGCCGAACCGCAACGCTTCCGCGATCGCGCAACGCTGGCCGCGACTTGGTACGATTTCAAACCCGCTTTGCCGATTTCGACCAGCGGCCTGATTGCCGCCGTGATCGGTTTCGCGCTTGGCTGGTGCCTTGCCTTGGTGATCGGGCTGTTTCTGCCCAAGCGCCACCGTCCGGCCTGACGCCGCGCTTCGGGTAGCGCAAGCGCCCGAGGCCGCCATCATTAGCCACAGAAAAAGGGCCGGTCTAATTGACCGGCCCTTTCCTGTTCGTCTCGCCTTGTCCCGCCTCGTCACGCGCGGATCAGTGCCGCGCCTAGCGAATTGGCTTCAGAGCGGGTGATGCGCACACGCACGAGGTCGCCGACTTTGGTGTCGCCGGCATTCTCGATGAAGACCGCATGGAGATACTCGGATTTTCCGATCATCTGACCGTCCAGTCGTCCGGCCTTTTCGACCAGAACGCTCAACTCGCGCCCGACCATGCTTTCCTGCGTGGCCTTTTGCTGACGCGTCAACAGGGCCTGCAATTCCTGCAAGCGGGCATCGGCGACGGCGGCATCGACCTCGGGGCGGTCGGCGGCGGGTGTGCCCGGACGGGGTGAGTATTTGAAGCTGTAGGCCATGCCGAAATGGACCTTTTCGACCAGCGCCATAGTGGCGGCGTGATCTTCGTCGGTCTCGCCGGGGAAGCCCACGATGAAATCAGAGGTCAGGACGATATCGGGGCGCGCGGCCTTGATGCGCTCGATCAGGCGAAGATATTCCTCGGCGGTGTGCTTGCGGTTCATCGCCTTGAGAATGCGGTCCGAGCCCGATTGCACCGGCAGATGCAGATAGGGCATCAGCTTGGCCTCGTTGCCATGAGCCTCGATCAGATCGTCGGTCATGTCGTTGGGATGGCTGGTGGTATAGCGGATGCGGTCGAGCCCGTCGATTTCGGCCAAAGCGCGGATCAGCCGGCCCAGCTCCCAATCCCCGCCATCCGCACCAGCACCATGCCAGCCGTTGACGTTCTGGCCCAGAAGCGTGATGTCGCGCACCCCGCGCGAAACCAGATCGCGGGCTTCGGTCAGGATACGGTCGACCGGACGGCTGACCTCCGCCCCGCGGGTATAGGGCACAACGCAGAAGGCGCAAAACTTGTCGCAGCCTTCCTGAACCGTCAGGAAAGCGGTCGGCGCACGACGGGTCGCGGGGGATTTCGGCAGATGCTCGAACTTGTCCTCGGCGGGAAACTCGGTATCGACCCCGCCCCCCTCGCGCACCATTTTCGGCAGGCGGTGATAGGCTTGCGGGCCCACGACCAGATCGACCAGCGGCATGCGGCGCTGGATCTCGGCACCCTCGGCCTGTGCGACGCAGCCCGCAACGCCGATCTTGAGATCGGGACGCTCGGCTTTCAGCGGCTTGAGGCGGCCAAGGTCGGAATACAGCTTTTCCGCGGCTTTCTCGCGGATGTGGCAGGTGTTGAGAAGCACCATATCCGCATCTTCGGCGGTCTCGGTCAGCACATAGCCCTCCGAGCCCATCGCTTCGGCCATGCGCTGGCTGTCATAGACGTTCATCTGGCAGCCATAGGTCTTGATGAAGAGCTTTTTGGCCCCTTCAACCGTCTTTTCGCCCTGCGCTGTCTCGGTCATGTCGCGATTTCCCCGGAAAGTTCGGCCTGCGATACAGGATGGCGCCGAAATTGGAAAGTACTGCGGGAAAGGCACGCGCAGATTTGAAGGATGCGCCCCGCACGGCAACCCCGAATGGCCACGAAGGCATGGCCACAAAGGGAGGCACCGCGAATGCACGGTTGTTGCGGCACGCGCGAGGCTTTAAATTTGCGACCATGATCCAAGCAAGCGACCTGACCTCGATCACCAATATCGGCCCTGCCACCGCGAAGGCGCTGATCGGGGCCGGCGTGCCCGATGTTGCGACGCTGCGCGCGCTTGGCGCGCACGAGGCCTATCGCGCGCTGGTTCTGGCGGGCGAGAAGCCGCATTTCATCGGCTATTACGTCCTGCAGATGGCGCTGCAGGGCCGTCCTTGGAACGATTGTCGCGGTGCGGAAAAGGCCGCTTTGCGCGAGCGCTTCGACGCTTTGATCGCCGACTGCCGCCGCTCCGCCCTGCCCGACGACATCCCCCATAGCCTCGCCGAGGCCCTCGACCGCATCGGACTTGCCCGCCGCTAGGAACGCCTTGGCGCCATAGGCCGCAATGTCGCAAAAGACTGCCCTTGGCGCGCTTCCTCCCCATTGAACCGCGTCACGGCCCCCGCTAGCGTGACCCAAACAGGCTTATTCTGGGAGTGCCGCCGATGACCACGCCGCAAAGCTGGGAAGCTCGCGCAGAGGAATATTCGCTTTACGGTTTCACCGACATGCCCTCGGTCCACGAGCGCGGCACGGTGGTTCTGACCCATGGCGAGGGTCCCTATGTGTTCGACACCAACGGCAAGCGCTATCTCGATTCGAACTCGGGCCTGTGGAACATGGTCGCGGGTTTCGACCACAAGGGTCTGATCGAAGCCGCACAGGCGCAATATGCGCGCTTTCCGGGCTATCACTCGTTTTTCGGGCGGATGTCGGACCAGACGGTGATGCTGTCGGAAAAGCTGGTCGAGGTGTCGCCCTATGATCGCGGACGGGTGTTTTACACCAACTCGGGTTCCGAGGCGAACGACACGATGGTCAAGATCTTGTGGTTCCTGCACGGCTCCGAAGGCAATCCGAAAAAGCGCAAGATCCTGACGCGCTGGAACGCCTATCACGGCGTGACGGCGGTTTCGGCCTCGATGACGGGCAAACCCTATAACGAGGTCTTCGGCCTGCCGCTCGAGGGTTTCATCCATCTGACCTGCCCCCATTACTGGCGCTATGGCGAGGCCGGAGAAACCGAGGCCCAATTCGTGCAGCGCCTCGCCCGCGAACTGGACGAGACGATCGCCCGCGAAGGCGCGGATACGATCGCGGGCTTCTTTGCCGAGCCGGTAATGGGCGCAGGCGGCGTCATCACGCCCGCCAAGGGTTACTTCCAGGCGATTGCGCCGATCCTGAAAAAGCACGGTATTCCGCTTGTCGCCGACGAGGTGATCTGCGGTTTCGGCCGGACCGGCAATACCTGGGGCAGCCAGACCTATGATTTCGTCCCCGATGCGATCATCTCGTCGAAGAACCTGACGGCGGGCTATTTCCCGATGGGAGCGGTCATCCTTGGCCCCGAACTGGCCGACCGCGTGCAGGACGCTGTCGAAAAGATCGAGGAATTCCCCCACGGCTTCACCGCCTCGGGCCATCCGGTCGGCTGCGCCATCGCGTTGAAAGCAATCGATGTGGTGATGAACGAGGGGCTGGCAGAGAACGTCAAACGCCTCGCGCCCCGCTTCGAGGAAGGGCTCAAACAGCTCGCGCAGAACCCCAATATCGGCGAATATCGCGGCGTGGGCTTCATGTGGGCTCTCGAGGCGGTCAAGGACAAGCCGACCAAGCTGCCCTTTGACGCCAAGCTGTCCGTTTCCGAGCGTATCGCCAACAGCTGCACCGACCACGGGCTGATTTGCCGCCCGCTCGGCCAGTCCATCGTGCTCTGCCCGCCCTTCATCATGACGGAAGGCCAGATGGACGAGATGTTCGACAAGCTCGAACAGGCGCTGAAGAAAGTCTTCGCAGAGGTCGCCTGACGCGCCCTGATGGTCTCGGACGGGCGGTTTCGGGCGGGCGGTCAGAAAGGATCGTAGCCGCCCAGAACCGCCCGCGCCATTTGCACTCGCTCGGGCCTGATCCCCGAGGCGGCGGCGAAATCCAGCACGCGCTGGTCAAGCTCGAGCAGGAAATCCAGCACGAAAACCGCAAATTCTGGCCGCGAAGCCATCTCGCGGATCGCCGAGGCATCCGCCCCCGCCTGCGCCAGGAGCGCACCGACCAGCTCGGGATCGCCGGCGATATGGGTAAAACCGTGATCGGCGATGTCGCGGGCTTCGGAGGCATGCATGGCGGATTCCTGCTCATGGTTGAAAGGCTCGCGCAATTCCTACCCTGCCGGAAACCCTTTGTTAACCGTTTGGGCGCAGCATCCGTCTCCAAGCATGTTCGAGGGCGGAGGCAGAGATGACGGAAAAGATCATGGTCGTCGACGGAGTGCCGACCAACCGGATCGTGATGAAGGTACGGCTCTCGGCCGCGGCGCACGAGGTTCAGACACTGGCCTCGGGCAGCGACGCGCTGGAGCGGCTGCGTCAGGAACTGCCGCGCGCGGTAATCATCGGCGCAAGCCTGCCCGACCGCAGCACGGTCAAATTATGCCGCGACATCCGCAATATGCCCGGATGCAGCCATCTGCCGATCCTCCTTCAGGTCGATGCGGGGGAACGGCTGGCCGCGCTCGATGCCGGGGCCAGCGCGATTCTCGATCCGCAAGACGATGATCAGGCGCTGTTCGCGCGGATCCGCTCGCTCTTGCGGCAATCCTCGCTTCTGGCCACCCCGGGCGAGGATCTCAGCAGCCGGCGCCCGCCCCCGTCCGAAAGGTCGCGCCAGACCGGCGCCCGCGCCGTCTTCGTGGCCGATCAGGTCGGAACCGCGCTGGCCTGGCGCTATGCGCTCCATGACCTGATCCCCTGCGATATCACGATTTGCGACCCCGAACGCGCTTTGGCCGAGGCGCAATCAGGCCCCGCGACCGATCTTTATGTGATTTCCGCCGATATCCAGCGCAACGGCGACGGCTTGCGGCTGCTGTCGGAACTGCAGGCGCGTCCTTTCTCGCGCGATGCGGCCTTCCTTGTCGCACTCCGCCCCGAGCGGGCCGAGGCGATGGGCGTCGCGCTCGATCTCGGGGCGGGCGATGTGCTCCCCCATATGATGAGCCCCCAGATCAATGCCGCCGAGGCCGCGATCCGCATCAAGGCCCAGCTCGAGCGCAAATTCCTGTCGGACCGCCGCCGGCGAGAGGCGACGCGCAACATCTTGTGGGCGATGACCGATCCTCTGACCGGCCTCCACAACCGCCGCTACGCCATGCCGCGTCTTGGCGACATGGTCGCGCAGGCCGCGCGCGACCAGACCCCGCTGGCGGTGCTCGCGCTTGATCTCGACCGCTTCAAACGGGTGAACGACGCCCATGGCCACAGCGCAGGCGATCAGGTGCTGATCGGCGTTTCCGAACGTCTGCGCGACGCTTTGCCCGCCAATGCGCTGTTCTCGCGCACGGGAGGCGAGGAGTTTCTTGCCGTCATCCCCCTTGCATGCGCCGATGAGGCGCTGGTCGTGGCCGATACCGTCCGCGAGGCGGTCGCCCGCACCCCGCTTGTCGTTCAGGGCGAGACGGGCAAGGTCGCGCTCGACATCACCGTCTCGGTCGGCGTGGCGCTCATGCCGGCAGGCGCAACCCCCGCATCGAGTCCCGTCGAGCTCCTGCTTTCGCGCGCCGACCGCGCCCTTCTTTGCGCGAAATCGCAGGGCAGAAACCGCATCATCCTTGCCCCGCAGGGGCTGGCCGCATGACGAAACCCGCGCGGCAGCCTGTGCGACTTAAGTGCGGGCTGCGACGCTTTGCCGCCGCGCCCGACTTCCCTTTCTCGGGTTGCAGGACTATGTCTGATGGAACGCATGCGAGGATCCTGCACCATGTCCCAGACGCAAATCGCCCAAGAGATCAATGACCGCCCGACAAAACCCGCCCTTCTGCGCGGCGCGCGGGGTCGCTGTCCGGCTTGTGGCGAGGGAAAGCTGTTCAGCAAATACCTCAAGGTCAACGATTCCTGCCCCTCCTGCGGCGAGGAATTGCACCACCAGCGCGCCGATGACGGTCCGGCCTATCTGACCATCCTTTTGGTCTCGCATCTCGGCACCCCGCTGCTGATGGCGATCTTCATGATGTACCGCCCGAGCCCGATGACCCTGCTTCTCTCCTTCTCGATCGGTGCGATTGTGGCCTCGCTGGCGCTTCTGCCGGTAGTCAAAGGCGGCTTTGTCGGCGTGCAATGGGCACGGCGCATGCATGGTTTCGGCGATACCCGTCGCAGCAATCCGCGCGAGGATGGTGCCGCAGGTCCGGCCGATATCGCGCTTTCGGCGCAGTAACGCCATGAATGACCGCAGCGCGCAGCCTTTGGCAATTCGCGATGCGGCAAGCATTCTGGTCGTGAACCGGAATGCCGCGCGGGGCCCTTCGGTCCTGATGGGCCAGCGCGGCAAGGCGGCCGCTTTCATGCCGTCGAAATATGTCTTCCCCGGAGGCGCGGTCGATCCCGAAGACGGCACGGCGCGTCTGGGCGGCGCTCTTGCCACCCGCACTGCCGCCCGTCTGGGCGCAGAGCCGCGATCGCCTTCCGAAGTCACCCCCCATGCGATTGCGGCTGCGGCCTTGCGCGAACTGGCCGAGGAGACCGGCCTGTTGACCGGCAGCCAAGGCCTCGCTCCCGAGGGTTGGCATCGCTACGGCGCGGCAGGGATCGCCCCCGACCCCTCGAACCTCATCTATATGTTTCGCGCCATCACGCCACCGCGCCTGAGCCGCCGCTTCGATGCGCGCTTCCTGCTGCTCGATGCCGGCCATATCCACGGCGACGCCGAGGATTTCTCGGCCGCCTGCGACGAGCTCTCCCATCTCCATTGGGTGCCGATCCGCGAGGCGCGCGAACTCGACCTGCCCTTCATCACCGAGGTTGTACTGGCCGAATTGGGCGCGCTCCTGCGGGCCTCGGGCGGCGGGCCTTTGAACGAGCCCGCCGAAGTCCCGTTCTTCGACAACCGCGACGAGGTGCCGCGCTTCAGCAGGATCACCTGACGCGCGGCTTGTCGTAACGGCCCCCGCTTAACGGCCGGTGAATTGCGGCGCGCGTTTTTGCAGGAATGCCTGTACGCCTTCGCCGAAATCGTGGCTTTTCCCGAGCGCGCCCTGCAGACGCGCCTCGACCTGCAACTGCGCGGCCATGTCGTTGGTCGCGGATTCGGCCAAAGCTTCGCGCACCGCAAGGAAGGCCGCCGTCGGCCCCGAGGCGAGGTGGCGCGCCCGCGCCGCGATCACGGAAGCGAATTCGCCGTCGGGCACGGACTCCCAGATCATGCCCCAATCGGCGGCCTGATCGGCAGTAATCTTGTCGGCGAAAAGCATCATCCCCGCCGCCCGCGCCATGCCGACCTTGCGCGGCAGAATATAGGTGCCGCCCGCATCGGGGATCAGGCCGATCTTGGTGAAGGCCTGCAAAAACACCGCCGATTGCGTGGCGATCACGACATCGGCCGCCAAAGCCAGATTGGCCCCTGCCCCCGCCGCAACCCCGTTCACCGCACAGATCACGGGGACACGCGCCTTGCGGATCGACCAGAGCATCGGCTCGTATTCGTTGCGCAAGGTCGCCTCGAGGTCGATCGCCGACTGCGCATCCGTCAGATCTTGCCCCGAGCAAAAGGCGCGACCATTGCCGGTCAGAACCGCGCAACGCGCCTCGGCCGGCAGGCTGTTCATCGCCTCTGCGATCTCGGCGCGCATGCGGCTGTCGAGCGCGTTCATCACCTCGGGCCGGTTGAGGGCAATCGTCGCCACCCCGTCGCTCAGCGAAAATTCGATCGTCTTGTAGGACATGCGGCCTCCCTGCCGTTTCGTCGAGATGGGGTGTGCGGTGGGCCCTGCAGGGGCCGATCCGCCTTATTCGCGCATAATGCGGTCGATCTCGTCCTTTTCGGATTGCGACAAGGCCTCGGCACTGCCTTCGGCGCGGGCGCGCCCTCGCAGGAAATGCCAACCGATCAGCACGCCGAGCAGCGCCATGATCGGCCCCGCCAGCCACAGCAGCCAGTTCATGCCGCGTTTGGGCGGCTCGAACAGGACGAATTCGCCGAAGCGGTCGGTGACCGCATCGATCGCCTGCGCATCCGTATCGCCGGCAACCAGCCGCTCGCGGACGTAAAGGCGCAGATCGCGGCTGATCGGCGCGTTGGATTCGTCGATCGTCTCGCCCTGACAAACCGGACAGCGCAGGAGCTTGGACATTTCGCGCGCCCGCGCCTCGAGCGCGGGATCCGCGAGCACCTCGTCAGGCTGCACCGCAAAAGCGGGGGCAGCCATCAGAAGCGACAGGCAAAGAAGAGTGATCCGCATCGCTTACTCCGCCGGTGTCGCGCGTGCCGGAGCAGCGCTGCGGCGCGCAGCCCCTGCCGCCACGCGGTAGCGCCGGTCGGTCAGCGAGACCAGCGCGCCAAGCGCCATCAGCGCCGCCCCGAGCCAGATCCAGCTTGCGAAAGGCTTGATATAGCTGCGCACAGCCCAGCCGCCGTCAATCTGCGGGTCGCCGATCACCAGATAGATGTCGCGGAACAGCCCGTTCTGGATCGCGGCTTCGGTCGTCGGCATCGCCTGCACCGGATAGACCCGCTTTTCGGGATAGAGCACCGCGACCCGCTTGCCGTCGCGATCGACATGCATCGTGGCCATGGTGGTGGTGTAGTTCGGGCCCTTGACCTCTTTGACCTCGTCGAGCGTGATCTCGTAATCCGCGACCGTGAAGGGCTGGCCGATCTGGGCCACGCGGATATCCTCGACCTGCCAGGCCATCAACAGACTGACCCCGATGAAGGTCACGCCGAGGCCGGCATGGGCAATCGCCTTGCCCCAATCGGCGCGCGGCAGACGAGTCAGACGCGACAGGCCGGAATTGCCGGTCCGCAGCCACAGATCGACCGCAGCGCCCGCAACCAGCCAGCCGCCAAGCGCCGCACCAACCACCGCCAGCGCCGATTTTCCGGTCGAGACCGCATAGACCAGCGCACCAAGAGCGAAGGCGAACAGCAGCGCTCCGCGCAGGGGCCGCAGCGCCTTGCCGATATTGCCGCGTTTCCACGGCAGAATCGCACCGATCGGCAGGATCATCGCCAGCACCACCATGAAGGGCGTAAAGGCTTTCTCGAAGAAAGGCGTGCCGACCGACAGTTTGGCGTCCCAGCCCATTTCGGCAATCAGCGGCCAAACCGTTCCGATAAAGACGACGAAAGCCGAGACCGCGAGCAGGATGTTGTTAAGCACCAGCGCCCCCTCGCGAGAGACCGGCGAGAACACCCCTTTCGCCTGCATCGCGCTGGCACGGAAAGCGTATAGCGTAAGCGCACCGCCGACGAAAAGCGCAAGGATGCCGAGAATGAAGACGCCGCGCTCGGGGTCGTTGGCGAAGCTGTGGACCGAGGTGATGACCCCGGAACGCACGATGAAAGTCCCGATCAGCGAGAAGCCGAAGGCCATGATCGCAAGCAGGATCGTCCAGCTTTTGAGCGCCTCGCGCTTTTCGACCACGATGGCGGAATGGAGCAGCGCGCCCGCGAGAAGCCAGGGCATGAAGCTGGCGTTTTCGACCGGATCCCAGAACCAGAAGCCGCCCCAGCCAAGCTCGTAATAAGCCCACCACGACCCCAGCGCGATGCCGATGGTCAGGAACATCCAGGCGCTGAGCGTCCACGGACGCACCCAACGCGCCCAGGCGGCGTCGACGCGGCCCTCGATCAGGGCGGCGACGGCAAAGCTGAAGGCCATGCTCAACCCGACATAACCGAGGTAAAGGAAGGGCGGATGGAAGGCGAGGCCCGGGTCCTGCAGCAGCGGGTTGAGGTCGCGACCGTTGAAGGGTGCATTCTCGAAACGCAGGAACGGGTTCGAAGTAAAGAGGATGAAGGCGTAGAAGGCGACGCCCACCGAGGCCTGAACCGCCAGCGCCCGTGCCCGCAATTTGGGCGGCAGGTTCGGGTCGAACGAGGCCGCGGCTGCGCCAAAGAGCGCGAGGATCAGCACCCAAAGCAGCATCGAGCCTTCGTGGTTGCCCCAAACCCCCGAGATTTTATAGAGCATCGGCTTGTCGGTATGCGAGTTCTCGTAGACCAGCGCGACCGAAAAATCCGAGGTCACGAAAGCATGGGTCAGGGCCGCAAAAGAGACCGCGACAAGCAGGAACTGCGCCATGGCCGCCGGCCGCGCCGCCTCGATCCAGGGCGTCCAGCCGCGCTCGGCGCCGATCAAGGGCACAATGGTTTGAAAAATCGCAACCGCAAAGGCGAGGATTAGGGCGAAATGGCCGATTTCGGCGATCATGGCTGTCTCCGGAGTATCTGCTGAAAGATAGCCCCATGTGCCGCCACGAGCCAGCCCCCCCGATGCGGTCAGGTTGTCACAGGGGAGCGGCACGGATCACTTCCGCGACATCAAAGCCCCGTGAATGCGCGGCCTTTGCCGGTTCTCGGTCCGGCAACTCGCCAGGCAATCGCCCCTCGAAAAACGGTTGCGGGCCGAGGCACCGCCCCGACCCGCAGAATTGCCGCATTTTGCGGATAACTGGATTTATCCCGTATAATCAGCCCTTTGCCGCCCAATCGCGCAAAGCGGCATTATCAGCGAAGTCATCGGCACCCGCGCCCTCTCCCTGCGGCCCGCCAACCGGTGAGGACCTGGTCCGCGGCATTGCCTGTCTGCGGAAATGGTGGGCCTCGCGCGCGCCGAAGTAAAAGCTGATGACCGCGCCGAAAAGCCACCACAGCGGCTCCGGTACCAAGGCCAAACCGTCCATGCGCATGCTGAAACCGGGCGGATCCACCATTGCATAGCCGAAAAGCCCCAAGGTCCCCAAGGTTAGAACAGGTCGAGGAAGCCTATTCAACCCATTGATAAACCTATCGAACAATCCATCTCCCTGATAAAGGAACTCGGCCTGATGCTCCTCCATTGCTTGGGCATAAGCCTGCCCCTCCAACTCCTGCCTGCGGGTGGCATTGGGGGTGAAGACCTCGGCGAGACTGCCCGCGGCGTTTGAAACGCTGGTCACGGCGGAACCGATCCCGATGAAGCGGTCGATCACGCCCATTTTGCAATCCTCACGCGGTGCTCGGCGAGGCTGAGATGGTATTTCCGGTCGATGAACTCTTCGGCGCGCCGGATCCAGCCGCCCTTTTCGCCTGTGGCGGTGCGCGCATACTTCCGGCTGGCGGGACGGCTGTCGGCCAAAGCGTAGTAGTAGTTGCGCCTCGCGATCCCGTAGGCATCAGCCAGATGGTCGGGGGCCGCCGCCCCCGCTTTGGCAACCGCCGCCAGCGTCAAGGGACCGATCAGCCCGTCATCCTTGACGTGGTAACCCATGCGTGTGACCAGCTTTTGCAGGATTTTCACCGCATTGACGCCTGCATTGACATACATGTCGAAGGCGCTGGCCTGAAGCATCGCGGGAAGTTCGGACAGGCCGGGCCTGCGGAAGTAATGCTCGACAAAGATCGATTGGGCCTGGGCGCGGGTCAGCGCCTTGACGTCGCGGATATCGACCCGCCCGTCCTTGGTACGATCCAGCCCGAGGCGCCGCATGGTCGCCAAGGTCACGCCAAAATTGGTTGCCCCACCCGGATCGTCGGGATCATTCACGAAGCCGCCCTCGCGGGCGACAATCTCGGCAGCTATCTCTTCGACGGTTTTCATGCTCTCCCCCTACTGCTTGCGGGGAGATGATTGCGCCGCGCGCGCTAAGCAAATCTTAACGAAGCGTGCGTTGCGCGGCACCAGCAGCCGTCAGCCCAAGGATGGCAGCACGCGGATCAGCTGCTCGGCCCCTCGTAGACGCCCTGCGCCTTGAGCGAGTCGATGACCTCTTTGGGCATATAGCTCTCGTCATGTTTGGCGAGAATTTCCGAAGCGACGAAGGTGTCGCCCTCCATCGAGCCGGTGCCGATCATGCCTTCGCCCTCGCCGAAAAGATCAGGCAGAACGCCGGTGAAGCGGACCGGAACCGTCGCGCCGCCATCGGTCACGCTGAAGGTGATCGTCTCGCTCGCGCCGCGCACGAGGCTGCCCTCGACCACCAGACCGCCCAGCCGGAAAACCTCGCCATCGGCCGCCGGAAACTCTGCGAGCTGCGCGGGCGAACGGTACAGGTTGATGCCGTCACGAAAGCCATAACCGATCAGGCCGGCCGCCAGAACAAGCGCAACGGCAGCGGCAACGAGAACCTGAATTCTTCTTTTTTTCTTTAGGCTTTTCATGTCTGTACGATAAGTTCCTTAGGCACTTTCAAAAGAGATGGCATGGCGCAGAAACTGCGTGGCTTTGCCCGAGACCCGCTTGGGATCACCCGTCGTGAGATAGGCCGAACGAGTCCCCGAGCCGACGAATTCAGGACGCCTTGCGAGATAATCCTCGAGGCTCTCGGCGACAAGATTGGCTTGCGAATAGACTTTGACGGACTCGCCGAGCGCCTTCTGGAAGGTGCTTTGCATCAGCGGATAATGGGTGCAGCCGAGGATCGCGGCCTCGGGATGGGGCATGCGGCGCTTGAGAGCCTCGACATGGCTGGTCACCAAGGCTTCCGCCAAAAGCTCGTCGCCCTGCTCGATCGCGTCGACGACACCGGCGCAGGGTTGGGCCTCGACATCGACGCCGATCGCGCGGAAGGCCAGTTCGCGCTGGAATGCGCGGCTGGCGACGGTCGCAGGCGTCGCGAAAAGCGCGACATGTTTGACCGCAACCTCGCGCGGAGGCGTATTGTCGCCCCATTGGCGTTCGGTCAGCGACTCGATCAGCGGAACGAAGACGCCGAGGACGCGCTTGCCCTCGGGGATCCAGGTCTCCTGCATGCGGCGTAGGGCAGCGGCGCTGGCGGTATTGCAGGCGAGGATGACGAGATCGCAGCCCTCGGCCCAGAGACGCTCCACGCCGCGGCAGGTCAGTTGATAGATATCGTCGCTGTCGCGCACGCCATAGGGGGCATTGGCATTGTCACCGTAATAGACCAGCGGCAGGTCCGGCATTCTGGCGGCGATCGCCTCGTGAACGGTCAATCCGCCAAGGCCCGAATCAAAGACGCCAACTGCCATAGGTTTTCTCCTGTCTATGCAGGCGGGTTTAAGAGAAAACCGGCGAAAATGCCACGCTTTACTCGGCATCCCGCCCTAACGATCCTGTCAGCAGCCTGCGGCACAAGGCCGCAAAGCCCCGCCAAATGCGATCCGAGACGCGAAATACGGCACAAAATGCCGCGCGGGTCTCACATCCATTCACTTCCCTGCGATCACGCAACCCCGAAACCGAAGGTAGTGGCGCGGCTTGACGCAGGTCCGCCGGCATGAGACCGCGTTGCGGCTTTGCCGTTCGCCCGCCCCGAATGTCGGGATTCGTGCATGAATCGACCGGTTTCGCAGAGCGCTGCCCGGATCAATCGCAAAGCGATCACATGCCACAATACTCAACCAAAACAGTCGGTCACTTTTATGGGTCAAGGGAAATGACCCATAATCGGCGATAATCTTCAAATTCCCCTATATTGTGCCGGGCTATGTCTGTGCTAAGGGTTGCGCATAATGCATGGCTGATAACTCAAGAAAGCAATTCGATGGATTGGGACAAGCTCCGAATTTTTCACGCCGTGGCGGATGCCGGCAGCTTGACCCATGCCGGCGAGACCCTGCATCTGTCGCAATCGGCAGTCAGCCGCCAGATCCGCGCCCTCGAGGAATCCTTGGGGACGACGCTGTTTCACCGCCATGCCCGCGGGCTGATCCTGACCGAACAGGGCGAGCTGCTGTTCGACGCGACCTCGGCCATGGTGCGCAAGCTCGACACGACCTCGGCGCGGATCCGCGACAGCGAGGAACATGTCTATGGCGAGCTGAAGCTGACCACGACCACAGGTTTCGGCACGCTTTGGCTGGTGCCGCGTCTGGCCAAGCTTTACGAGCGCTACCCCGATCTCAAGATCGACCTGATCCTCGAAGAGCGCGTGCTTGACCTGCCCATGCGCGAGGCCGATGTCGCCATCCGCATGAAAGAGCCGAACCAGCAAGACCTTATCCGGCGCCGGCTTCTCAATATCCGCATGCGGCTTTACGCGACGCAGGAATATCTGACCAAGAACGGCACACCCAAGCGGCTCGAGGATCTCGCGCGCCATCGCATCATCTGCCAGAATCCCTCGACCCCGCAGGTCAGCTCGGGCGCGATGCTGGCGAAAATGCTGCTCAGCCAGAACTCGCCTTCGACGCTGCTCGTCAACAGCTATTTCGGCGTGCTGCAGGCGGTGCAGAGCAATGTCGGTATCGGCGTGCTGCCCGATTACGTCTCGATCGACGTGCCCGACCTCGTTCGCGTGCTGCCCGACATCGAATCCAGCGAAGTGCCCGTTTTTCTGGCATTCCCCGAAGAGCTGCGCACCTCGCGCCGCGTTTCGGCCTTCCGCGACTTCGTTCTCGAAGAGATCCAGGCGATGAAACGGGGTCTGACAGAGGGCGAAACCGCCTGATATTCCCGAGATATTCGCTGGCTGCATATCGGACATGCCGCTTTGCGCGGACTTCGCCCTTGAACCGTGCACGCCCTGCCCATATCTCAGTCAGCGAAGACGATGATTTGAGGCAACTCTCGTCGGCTTCACCTCCCTGTTGGACTTAGGCCGGGCCTTGTGCCCGGCTTTTTTTTACCCCATCTCCAAGGCCTGAGGGAAATTCGCTTCATTCCGCCACCCGAGCACGTCTCGGGCCTTTCCTATTGGCCGACTGCCGCTTAAAAGGCCGTCAAACTCCGGGCTAGAGGGCATCACGATGACCGAACCACTGATCACCGAGGAACTGATCGCCGCGCACGGCCTCAAGCCCGATGAATATCAGCGTATCCTAGACATCATCGGCCGCGAGCCGAGCTTTACCGAACTGGGTATCTTCTCGGCGATGTGGAACGAGCATTGCTCGTACAAATCCTCGAAGAAATGGCTGCGCACCCTGCCGACCAAGGGCCCGCAAGTGATCTGCGGCCCGGGCGAGAATGCGGGCGTCGTCGATATCGGCGACGGTCAGGCCGTGGTCTTCAAGATGGAAAGCCACAACCACCCGAGCTATATCGAGCCCCATCAGGGTGCCGCGACCGGCGTCGGCGGTATTCTGCGCGACGTCTTCACGATGGGCGCGCGCCCGATTGCCGCGATGGACGCATTGTCCTTCGGCCGCCCCGACCATCCCAAGACCGCCCATCTCGTGAAGGGTGTCGTCGAGGGGATCGGCGCTTACGGCAATGCTTTCGGCGTTCCGAACGTCGGCGGCGAGGTGCGCTTTCACCAGAGCTATGACGGCAACTGCCTTGTGAACGCTTTCGCGGCCGGCCTCGCCGACAGCGACAAGATCTTCTATTCGGCGGCCTCGGGCGTCGGCATGCCGGTGGTCTACCTCGGTGCGAAAACCGGCCGTGACGGTGTCGGCGGCGCGACCATGGCTTCGGCCGAATTCGACGACACGATCGAGGAAAAGCGCCCGACCGTTCAAGTCGGCGACCCCTTCACCGAAAAGCGCCTGCTCGAAGCCTGCCTCGAGCTGATGAAAACCGACAGCGTCATCTCGATCCAGGACATGGGCGCCGCGGGCCTGACCTGTTCGGCGGTCGAAATGGGCGACAAGGGCGGTCTCGGCATCAAGCTGGTGCTCGACAACGTGCCCCAGCGCGAGACCAAGATGACGGCCTACGAGATGATGCTCTCGGAGAGCCAAGAGCGGATGCTCATGGTCCTCAAGCCCGAAAAAGAGGCCGAGGCACGCGCGATCTTCGAGAAATGGGACCTTGATTTCGCCATCGTCGGCGAAACCATTGCCGAGGACCGCTTCCTGATCCAGCACGGCAACCAGATCATGGCGGATCTTCCGCTGTCGAAGCTGTCGTCAAACGCGCCGGAATACGACCGCCCTTGGGTCGAGACGCCTGTCGCGGCGGCCATGCCCGCTTTGCCCGCAATCACGCCAATCGAGGCGCTGAAGGCGCTGATCGGCGCGCCCTCCTATGCGCATAAGGCATGGGTCTGGGAGCAATACGACACGCAGGTCGGTGCCGACACCGTGCGCCGTCCCGGCATCGGTGCGGGCGTCGTGCGCGTCCACGGTACCGAAAAAGCGCTGGCCTTCACCAGCGACGTGACGCCGCGCTACGTCAAAGCCAACCCGTTCGAGGGCGGCAAGCAAGCCGTGGCCGAAGCATGGCGCAATCTGGTGGCTGCAGGCGCAACGCCCTTGGCCGCGACCGACAACCTCAACTTCGGCAATCCCGAAAAGCCCGAGATCATGGGTCAGCTCGTCGGCGCGATCAAAGGCATCGGCGAGGCCTGCCTCGCGCTCGACTTCCCGATCGTCTCGGGCAACGTCTCTCTTTACAACGAGACCGACGGCAAGGGCATCATGCCGACCCCGACCATCGGCGGCGTCGGGCTGATCGCAACACTGGACCAGCTGATCGCGGGCCTGCCCTCGGATGGCGATGTCGCGATTGTTCTGGGCGAAACCAAGGGCCATCTCGGCCAATCCGCACTTGCGGCGGAAGCTTTCGGCATCGAAGCCGGTGACGCGCCCCATGTCGATCTCGCGGCCGAGCGCCGCAACGGCCAGTTCGTTCTGGACAACCGCAAACGCTTCAGCTCGGTGTCGGACCTCTCCGATGGCGGGATCGCGCTCGCGGCATTCGAGATGGGCGAAGGTGCGGGCCTGGGCGTCACGCTGAATGACGACACGATCGCCACGCTCTTTGGCGAGGATCAGGCACGCTATCTGGTCGCCTGCTCCGCCGGCGAGGCCGAGGGGATTCTGGCGGCTGCACAGGCAGCCGGCGTGCCCGCCGCGCGCATCGGTCAATTCGGTGGCGCGGATGTGGTCTTCGGCGCCGACCGCGCCCCGCTCAAGGCCTTGTCCGAGCTGTACCGCTGCGCCTTTGCCGATCGCATCGGCCTGAACCTGAACTGATCCGGCCTTTCGGAAACGACAAACGGCGCCGCAGATTTGCGGCGCCGTTTTTCTTTGCTCACGCGCGCGGGACCCGCCCGTTCACGCGAAGGAGACGACGGCGGGCTGACCGGCCAGCGTGAGGAAGGCCTCGCCCACCGGCATGATCCGCGCACCAAGGCTGCGCGCCCGCTCAAGAAGCTGGGCCAGCACCTGCGGCGTGACGCCATAGGGGCTGGGCTCATGCGCGACATCATGGGTGAACAGAACGACCCAGCCGCCATGACGCGCCGCCTGCGCCATCGCCGCTTCGGCACGGCTGCAGGTTGCCGGATCGGGGCTCAGCTCATAGGCGCCAAGCTGAAGCCGGTCCTGCCCTTCGCCATTGCTTTGCGCACGAATGCCGCGCGCCGAGGCGACCTCTCCGCGCAAAGCGCGTTTCAGCGCGACCGAGGTTTCGCCATAGGGATAGGCGAAATGCTTGCTCGGGGACCGTCCAAGAATATCGGATAGCTCATTGATATTGCGCCGAATATCGAAAACGGCATCGGTGGTGCTTTGCAAGGCGAGATTGGCGTGGCTATGTCCGTGCAGGGCGATCTCGTGTCCACCTGCCGCCAATTCTCGGATGCGCGCCGCATCGAGAATACGCCCGCTCGGGCTGTCCTTGCGCAAAAGCCCGCTCGCGACATACCAGCTGGCGCTGACCCCTTGGGCGGCCAGAACTGCCGCCCCCAAGGTCGCAGCCGAATCCGGCACATCGTCGAAGCTCACCGAGAGCAGGAATTCGTTTGTGCCGCGCCGCAAAGGCGCAACCGTGCGCGCCGCCGTCCAGCGCCGTCTGAGCCGCGCGCCGAAATCCAGCGCCGGAACATAAACCGATTCAGTGTTTTTGAGCATGGAGAGCCTGGGCATAAATGGCGGCGCGGAAGACCTTCAGCGCAAAAAGACGCAGCGAGACCGGCAGGATCGAACGTCCCGAAACCACGGTCTGGCGGCACGACCAGATCAGCGCACGCCGCAGCGGCAAGTGCGAAAGTTGGCGCGCAATGCGGTAGACCGGCATGCGCGCGACACTATCGGGATGGGCCTGCAGCATCAGAAGGAAATTCAGCTCCGAGTGCTCGTATTTGACCAGAAGCGCCTTGTCCTCGTCCAAACCCAGATGGGTCGCGGCATTGTCGATATGGATCACCGGAAAGCGGCTGACGATATTGAGCCCCCATTCGACATCCTCCCACCCCCAGCCGCGAAACTGGTCGTTGAAGGGCATTTCCTTGCAGATCTGACGGTGAAGGAAGATGTTCGAGGTGAACACATAGCGCCCGGGATCGGCATTGCGGCGCGCCGCACCCAGACATTCCGATTTATGCGACTGCATCGCATGCAGTTTGGTCGCCGACGTCACCATCCGCAAATCGACGCCGAAGCCTCCGACAATGCAGCACGGCCCGTTCTGGCGCGCTGCGGCCTCGAGATAAGCATTGAGGAAGTTCCGCCCCTCGACCCGCATATCGGCATCGAGAAACAGGAGCCATTCCCCGTCCGACGCAGTGATCAGCCCGTTGCGCGCGGCCGCACGCCCGCGGTTTTCGGCGACGCACATCAAGGTGGTCGGTCCCGGGAAAGAGGCCAGCGCCTCGCGGATGCGCTGCGTCAGCACCGGATCGCCCGAGCCGTCGTCGTAGATGCGCAAAGCCACATCCCGCGCCCCGATCTGGCGCGACAAATCCGCGATCAGGTTGGACGGATCCTGTCGGAAAACGGGAATGCAAATCTCGAGCCGGCGACGGCTCTGCGCAGGCGCCGCGGCGCGCGCGAAATCGATATCGTTGTCCATAGGAACGACACTCCCCCCCTTTAACAACCTACAAACCTGGCTGAAAAAACCGCGCAGCCCTCGCTTGTTCATTTTGCCTAAGCAAAACTCCGCTCGGAAGCATTTTTTTTCTTGTAACGTGCGGTGGTTGCAGGAGAGAAAAAATTTAATTTGTACGTTTACAGCAATTTAACTAAATTATGCCGCGTTTCTGCGCCTGTTTCGTCCGATAAATTTTCGACATTTTTCCCGTCACGATTGATCTTCCCGCAAGTTTCATCGGAAATCCCTGCCGATTTTATAACCAGCGCGCATGATCACGCCCTTCCCGCCCATGATTGAAGATCCCGAGAGAATCACACGACAATCGCGGATTGAAAAAAATCCCCCGCTTCCTCCGGAAGGGGGGAGTTCCGCTGATCAGGCTCTTTCGTTGACTGCCCGGAGTTGTTTTTGCCTGGGCCATCTCAGCGCTGAGGGCAGGCTCGCCTGCCCCGCAACCTCGTTCATGCGGTGGGGCTTTCAGCTGCAGCCGCTGGTGCCGCCGCAGGTATTACATTTCATGCAGGTCCCGTTGCGCACCAAAGTATAATTGCCGCATTCGCCGCAAGGATCGCCCTCGTAGCCCTGCATCCTGGCCTTGGCGCGCGCATCGAGGCCCGCGCCGCTTTCGGGCGCGACCGCAAGCGGCCCCTCCTGCCTCGCCCCTGCGGGCATCGCACCCGCCATGCCCTGCGCCAGAAGGTCCTCGGGCAGGCGTTTGCGCAGATAGCCGGTCGAGCTGATCTGGCGCAGCATGTCGAGCGAGCGCGAGGACCCCTCGCTGACCGGCGCGACATTGGGGCGCGCCTCGGCCACCCCGCCGCCCATTTCGTCGAACCGCGTCCCCGCCGGCTGGACATGGGCCAGATCGGTGCGGTCGAGATAGCTCACCGCCAGTTCGCGGAAAACATAGTCGAGGATCGAGGTTGCATTCTTGATCGAGTCATTGCCCTGCACCATCCCCGCCGGATCAAAACGGGTGAAGGTGAAAGCATCGACGAATTCGTCCAGCGGCACGCCGTATTGCAGCCCGACCGAGACCGCGATGGCGAAATTGTTCATCATGGCACGGAAGCCCGCGCCCTCCTTGTGCATGTCGATGAAGATCTCGCCAAGCGTGCCGTCGTTATATTCGCCGGTGCGCAAATAGACCTTGTGGCCGCCGACAATCGCCTTTTGCGTATAGCCCTTGCGCCGCGTCGGCAGCTTCTCGCGGTTGCTGCGCACGATTTCCTTGACGATGATCCTCTCGACCACTTTCTCGGCAATAACCGCAGTCTTCTCGTGAAGGCTGCCGCTGGCGAGAACCTCCTCGGCCGCCTCGTCATCCTCGACCAAAGCCGAAGCCAGAGGCTGCGACAGTTTCGAGCCGTCGCGATACAGCGCATTGGCTTTGACGCCAAGCGACCAGCTCAACTCGTAGGCGGCCAAAGCCTCTGCGATGGTCGCGTCGTTGGGCATGTTGATCGTTTTGGATATCGCACCCGAAATGAAGCTCTGGGCTGCCGCCATCATCAGAATATGGCTCTCGACCGACAGATAGCGCGTTCCCGATTTGCCGCAGATATTGGCGCAGTCAAAGACGGCGTAATGTTCGGGCTTGAGGAAAGGCGCGCCCTCCAGTGTCATCGTGCCGCAAATATGGTCGTTGGCCGCATCGACCTGCGCCTTGGTAAAGCCCAGATGGCTCAACAGGTCGAATGCGGGATCGGTGAGCTTTTCGACCGGAATGCCGAGGGTCTTCTGGCAGAAGTCCTCTCCCAGCGTCCATTGGTTGAAGACGAAGCGGATATCGAAAGCCGAAGCCAAAGCCGCATCGATCTTTTCGAGCTCGGCCGGCCCGAAGCCGTGGCCGATCAGGCTTGCGCGGTTGATCGCGGGGCAATTGCCCAAGCTGGCATGGCCGACCGCATGGGCGGTGATCTCGGCGATCTCGGCCTCAGCATAGCCCAAAGCCGCCAAGGCCGCGGGAACCGAGCGGTTGATGATCTTGAAATAGCCGCCACCCGCGAGCTTCTTGAATTTGACCAGGGCGAAATCGGGCTCGATGCCGGTGGTGTCGCAATCCATCACCAGCCCGATGGTGCCTGTCGGCGCGATCACCGTTGCTTGCGCATTGCGGAACCCATGCGCCTCGCCAAGCGCGAGCGCCCGATCCCATACCGAGCGCGCCAAAGCCACAAGGCCCTGATCGGGGCAATTGCGCGCATCCAGCAGCACCGGCGCGACATTGACCCCCTCGAAACCAGCCTCGCCATAGGCGGCGCGGCGATGGTTGCGGATCACGCGCAACATCTCCCCCGCATTGGCACCGTAGCGCGGAAACGGCCCCAGCTCGCCCGCCATCTCGGCAGAAGCGGCATAGCTCGCCCCCGTCATCAGCGCGCTCAAGGCCCCGCAAAGCGCACGCCCCTCGACGGAATCATAGCCGAGCCCCATGGTCATCAAGAGCCCGCCGATATTGGCATAGCCAAGCCCCAAGGTCCGGTAATCATAGGATCTTTGCGCGATTTCCTTTGATGGGAACTGCGCCATCAGCACCGAAATCTCGAGCGTCAGGGTCCAGAGCCGCACCGCATGGCTATAGGCCTCGGCGTCGAAACGCCCCTCGCGCCAGAAGGTCAGCAGATTGAGCGAGGCGAGATTGCAGGCGGTATCGTCGAGGAACATGTATTCCGAACACGGGTTCGAGGCACGGATCGCCCCGTCGGCCGGACAGGTGTGCCAGGCATTGATCGTGTCGTGAAACTGGATACCGGGATCGGCACAGGCCCAGGCGGCATGGCCGATCTGGTCCCAGAGGTCGCGCGCGCTCACGGTCCTGGCGACCGAGCCGTCTGTGCGCCGCAGCAATTCCCACGGACGATCCTCGCGCACGGCCGCCAGAAACGCGTCGGTCACCCTCACCGAATTGTTGGAGTTCTGCCCCGAAACCGAGACATAGGCCTCGGAATCCCAATCGGTGTCATAGGTCGGGAATTCGATCGCATCAAAGCCCTGACGCGCATATTGCAGCACGCGGTTGATATAAGTCTCGGGGATCGCCGCTTTCTTGGCCGAGCGGATCGCGACCCGCAAGCCGGCATTCACCGCCGGATCGGTGGCCTCGAGCCCCTCGCCCGCGAAATCGCGGATCGCCGCAAAAATGCCGTTCAGCTTCTGCTCGTGCATCTTCGAGCCGGCAACGAGGCTCGCGACCTTCTGCTCCTCGATCACCTTCCAATTGATGAAAGCCTCGATATCGGGGTGATCCATGTCGCAGATCACCATCTTGGCCGCACGCCGCGTCGTCCCGCCCGATTTGATCGCCCCCGCCGCACGATCGCCGATCCGCAGGAATCCCATCAACCCCGAGGAACTGCCGCCGCCCGAAAGCTTCTCGCCCTCGCCGCGCAAGGACGAGAAATTCGTCCCCGTTCCCGAGCCGTATTTGAACAGCCGCGCCTCGCGGACCCAAAGATCCATGATCCCGCCCTCGGTCACCAGATCATCCGAAACCGACTGGATGAAACAGGCATGCGGCTGGGGATGCTCATAGGCGCTTTGCGACTGGACCAGCGCGCCGCTTTGATAATCCACATAAAAATGCCCCTGCGAGGGCCCGTCGATCCCGTAGGCCCAATGCAGGCCGGTGTTGAACCATTGCGGGGAATTCGGCGCCGCCATCTGGCGGGCGAGCATCAGGCGCATCTCGTCGAAATAGCTGCGCGCGCTTTCTTCATCAGAAAAATACCCGCCCTTCCAGCCCCAATAGGCCCAGGTCCCGGCCAGCCGGTCGAAGACCTGTTTCGCCGAGGTCTCGCCGCCGAAACGCTCGCTTTCGGGCAATTTCGTCAAAGCGGCCGTATCGGGAACCGAGCGCCAGAGAAACTCGGGCACGCCCGCTTCCTTGACGCGTTTGAGGCGCGCGGGCACGCCGGCCTTGCGGAAGTATTTCTGTGCGATCACATCCGAGGCGACCTGGCTCCAGCTGTCGGGAACTTCGACCTGCGCATTGCGGAAGACGATCCTTCCGTCGGGATTGCGGATCTCGCTGACGGTGGTTTCAAAGACAATTCCGCCATAGGCCCCGCCCTCGGAGCTCGTGAAATGTCGCGCGATCCGCATCCTCATCCCTCGTCGTGATGTCGCGCAATGACCCGCCCGCAAGCGCATCGGCCTGCGGTTGCCCGGAAGGGTTTTCGGGGCGATCTGCCCTTGCGGGGGATCATCTTGCGAACTGATTACTGTCCAAAGCCGTCGCGGCCTTACCCGTTTGCGCTGGACCCCGAGCCGGTTTGAAAGCCGGTTTGGACAGGGCGCGACCGCAAGATGTGGTAGCCGTCTTCACTCGATCCACAAGGTGACGGGGGCGACCCAGTCTTGCAACAAGATTTATCATTTGACATTCACGCGGATGTTACCCCCTAGAAAGGCCGGAAGGCCCGCGTAAACCTAGGTTAACATAATGTTAACGTGGAGCCTTTGCGCCATTTCCCCAGTGTTCCATGCGGCTTCGGTGCCTTGCCTCACCCTTTTTCAACCGGCACGGACGGTCGCACGGAGATTCGCGCGTATCCCCTTCGTTCCGTTTTTCAGCGGTGAAAAAAATCAGCTTCGGGGCTGAAAAATTCCCGAATCCGTCACAATCAGATCCAGAGGCTGATCGGTCGGCTCGGTCGGGATGAAGGGCAGCTCCTGAGCAGCAAAGGCACAGGCAATCGCCGTCACCGGCCCGGAAGATCGAAGGATTTCAAGGGTTCGATCGTAGAACCCGCCACCATAGCCCAGCCGGTTGCCGTAACGGTCAAAGCCCGCAAGCGGTACGATGACAACGCGGGGTGTCAGCTCGGGTTGCGAATCATCGGGATGGCGCGTCGCGAAATCGCCGCGCTCGAGATGGGCCTCGGTCCCGTCCCAAGCGCGAAAAACCAGCGGCAGTGCGGGGCCGAGAACGACCGGCAGACACAAAGGCCCCTGATGGGCCAAAAGCGCGGGCCGCGGATCGGCCTCGGTCTTGATCGGCCAATAGCCGGCAAGGGTCGCGCCGGCAAAGGGTGCAAGCGCCGCGCCGAGATTACGCGTCAGCGCTGCGCCATCCCCTCCCCGCGCCCGCGCCGAAAGGGCCTCTTTGCGCAAGGCCTGCTTGCGCTCCGCCTGCCCTTGAGGCGTCAAATCAGGATCCATGAGGCAAGGCCGAGGAAAGCGAAGAAGCCCATGACATCGGTCATTGTGGTCACGAAAGTCCCCGAGGCCAAAGCCGGATCAAGGCCGAATTTGCTGAGCGTGAGCGGAACCAACACCCCGCCCATGGCGGCGACGATCTGGTTTGCGATCATTGCCGTGCCCAAAACGATCCCGATCGCAGGACTGCCGAGAATGACGCTCGCCGCGACACACAAAATGACAGCCAGTCCAAGCCCGTTCAAAAGCCCCGCCATCAACTCGCGCAGCACGACGCGGCGCGCGTTCGAACTCGTGAGTTCGCGCGTGGCCAAGGCCCTGACCGCGACGGCCAGCGATTGCGTCCCCGCGATCCCGCCGGTCGAGGCCACGATCGGCATCAATGCGGCAAGGATCACGAATGTGCTCAGCGTGGCCTCGAACTGCGAGATCACCAGAGCCGAGATCGAGGCGGTAAAGAGGTTGATGATCAACCACGGCAAACGCTGTCTGGCGGTCTGGAACGGCCCGTCCGAGACGTGGCTGTCATCTGCAACGCGCGCCATGCGCAGGAAGTCTTCCTCGTGTTCCTCGTCGAGAACCGACATGGCGTCGTCGATGGTGATCATGCCGACAAGCCGGTCGGCCTCGTCGACGACCGGCGCGGAGATCAGGTGGTATTTGTTGAAGGCATAGGCGACATCGCCTTCGTCCTGCAGCGCCGAAATCGTGCGGAAACTGTCTTCGGTGATGTCGCGCAGCATGATTTGCGGGCGCGAGGACAGGATCTTGCCAAGCGTGACATAGCCGGTCGGACGACGGCGCGGATCGACCAGAACGACGTGATAGAATTGGTCGGGCAGCCAGTCTTCGGTCCGCAGAAAGGCGATCGCATCGCCCACGGTCCAATGTTCGGGCGCGGTCACCACCTCGGATTGCATCAGACGACCGGCCGAATGCTCGGGGTAATTCAGCGACTGCTCGACTGCCGCACGGTCGGATTCGTCGAGCTCGGCCAGAAGCGCTTGCTGTTCGGGCACTTCGAGGTCTTCGAGCAGGTCGACGACGTCGTCGCTGTCCATTTCCCGCACGGCTTCGGCAAGCACGGCATGCGGCAGGGCCTCGACCACCTCGTCGCGGATGGATTCGTCGATTTCCGAGAGGATCTCGCCGTCGATCTCGCCGGAATAGAGGTCGAGAAAGACCTTCCGTCGCGCGGGCGTCAGCTGTTCGATGAGATCCGCGATATCGGCGGCATGCATCGGCTCGAGCAGGTCGTCGAGCCGCAGGGCATCGCCGTCGTCGATCGCCTGGATCACGCTGTCGATAACCTCCTGCCGCGGCCGGAAGTCATCGTCCTGACTTGTGATCTCGGCCTCGCGGTTTTGGCTCATCTTGGCATTCCTGTCGCTTGGAAGTGGTCCTTGCAGCCGCAACATACCCCTAGAGGAGCATGGCGACAATCAAGGCAGAGCGGGCTTTTGCTGTCAGTTTTGCAAAAGCGCAAGAGCCTGGGCGTGAAGTTCCGGCGAGCCGGCCGCAATAATTCGGCCCCCCTCATGCGCGGGGCCGCCCTGCCAGTCGGTGACCACACCACCGGCAGCCTCGATCACGGCAATCGGCGCGCAGACATCGTAGGATTGCAGCCCCGCCTCGATCACCAGATCGATCTGGCCCGCGGCCAGCAGCGCATAGGCATAGCAATCGAGCCCGTAGCGCGTAAGCTGCACCTTGTCTGCCACTTTGCGGAAACGGGCATATTCCTCGGCCGTGCCGACTTCGGGATAGGTCGACATCAAGGTCGCGCCATCCAGCGTGACGCCGCGCCTCGTCGCAAGCCCCGCCTCGCCGCGCGGACCGCTCATCCGGCTTTGGCCGAAGCCGCCCTCGAAGCGCTCCCCGATATAGGGTTGATCGATCAGCCCGTATATCGGGCCGTTCTCGTCGGTGACTGAAATGAGCACACCCCAGCTGGTCGCGCCGGAGATGAAGGCCCGCGTGCCGTCGATCGGATCGAGGACCCAGGTCAGGCCCGAACGGCCTGCGCTGCTGCCGTATTCCTCGCCGAGAATGGCATCATCGGGTCGATGCTGCGCCAAGAGCGCGCGCATGGCCCGCTCCGAGGCGCGGTCCGCCTCGGTCACGGGGTCGAAGCCGCTTGCGGCCTTGTTGTCTGGATGCAGCGAAGGCGTCCGAAACAGCCGAAGCGTCTCGTGCCTCGCCGCATCCGCCAAAAGATGGGCTGTCGCGATGATCTGTGCGGCGTCGGTCATGTCTGCCCCCGTGTTGATCCGGGACCAGACATAGCCTTTTGTCGCCGCGGGTAAAAGTCAGGCCGCGTCGGAAAGAACGCGGGCAAGCTCGAAAATCTGGCGGCGTTGTGCCTCGGGCATGGCGTAATAAGAACGCACCAGCTGCAGCGCTTCTTTATCGGCCAGAATATCGCCCTCGATCTCGGCACGCGCTCGATCGTCACCCAGTCCTTCGAAGAAGAAGCTCACGGGGACATCGACCGATTGGGCAATATCCCAAAGACGCGATGCAGAGACACGGTTCATGCCGGTCTCGTATTTCTGGATTTGCTGAAACTTGATTCCAACTTTCTCGGCCAATTGCTGCTGGGTCATCCCGATCATCCAGCGGCGATGGCGAATACGTTTCCCCACATGCAGGTCCACGTTATGCTTCATCTCAACATCCTCACTCACACAAAACAGACCACGACCGTCGCGAACCGATGCCGACATCAAAAAAATGTGGCCTCTTTGCACCGCTGACCGTTTTCTTCCTAAGCAGATACAATATCATTTTGTACAAGTGTTTTTGGGGATGCCAAGCCATTAACGCATTTTGTCTGCTAAATTTCGGAGCAAGAATGACGCAAACAGCGACCGCCATGATGGTTCAGGTCAGGGGCGAGCGCCCCTCGCCCATTGAAATCACGACGAGAATACCCGCTGAAGGCGAGATTTTGGTCCGCATGAGGGCAGCCGCATTAAATTTCGCGGATCTGCTGATGGTCAAGGGAACATATCAGGAAACCCCGCCCTTGCCCTTCGTCCCCGGCCTTGAAGGCGCGGGAGAAGTCGTTGCCGTCGGGCCGAACACCCCCTTTTCGGCGGGGGACAGAGTCGCGGTCTGGGCGCAGGGAACGATGGCCGAATTCGGCACCTTTCCTGCCGGTCGCTGCATCCGCATCCCCGACAGCATGTCCTATGCCGATGCCGCGGGATTCCAGATCGCCTACGGCACGAGCCATCTCGCCCTGACCGCCCGCGCGGATCTGCGCGCCGGAGAGGTTCTGGTGGTTCTGGGCGCGGCAGGCGGCGTCGGGCTGACCGCGGTCGAGATCGGCGCGGCACTCGGGGCGCGCGTCATCGCGGTTGCTCGCGGCGCCGACAAGCTTGCAGCGGCAAAGGCCGCAGGGGCGAGCGATTTGATCGACAGCGACACCACACCCGATCTCAAGGCCGCTTTGCGCGCATTGGGCGGGGCCGATGTCGTCTATGATCCGGTGGGCGATGCGCCGGGCCTTGCGGCCTTCGGCGCGCTGCGTACCGGCGGGCGCTATCTTGTGATCGGATTTGCCGGTGGCAAGCCGCCCGAACTGCCCCTCAACCATGCTTTGGTCAAGAACATCGCGATCCACGGATTCTATTGGGGCGGCTATGGCAAACTGGCGCCGGAACTGCTCCGCGACAGTATGACGCAGCTTTTCGCGATGGTCGCCGAGGGCCGTCTGACGCCCCGCCAAGGCCCGCTCACGCCGCTTTCCGATCTGGCTCAAGCCTATGAATTGCTGGAAAGCAGGCGCTCGATCGGAAAAGTCGTCGTCTCGATCTGAAGGGCTGCACCCCTTGCCACCGCGCCGCCGATTTATCGCGCATTTATCGCAGCTTTCGCGCATCCAGCATTGAAATGAAGCCATAGTTTCCCGATATTTGTCGGGAACGGTGAGCCGATCGGGCGCACCGCGAATTCTGACCGGGGAGACATTTATGTCCGACTACAATTCGATCCGTACGGCCGGGACCGCGACGCGCTCGGCCGCTCTGGACGCGGGCCTTCGCGCCTATATGAACAAAGTTTACGGTCTGATGTCCGTGGGCCTGCTGGTGACTGCCGGTGCGGCCTGGGCGATCTCGGGTCTTGCCGTCAATGCCGACGGCACGCTGACCGGCCTTGGCGCCGCGATCTACACCTCGCCGCTGCGTTGGGTGATCATGTTCGCGCCGCTCCTGATGGTCTTCGGCTTCGGCGCCGCGCTGAACCGCCTGTCGGTTCAGGCAGCAACCTTCGTCTTCTATCTCTTCGCGGCCGTCATGGGCCTGTCGATCAGCTCGATCTTCCTGTTCTACACGAGCTATTCGATCGTCCAGACCTTCCTTGTGACCGCGATCGCCTTTGCCGGCCTCTCGCTCTACGGCTATACCACCAAGCGCAACCTCGCGCCGATGGGCACCTTCCTGATGATGGGCCTGATCGGCCTGATCGTCGCCTCGCTGGTGAACATCTTCCTGCAATCGAGCGCGGTGCAATTCGCCATCTCGGCAATCGGCGTGCTGATCTTCGCGGGCCTGACCGCCTTTGACACGCAGAACATCAAGAACACCTATCTGCAGATGGCAGGTTCGGATGACGACTTCCTTGGCAAGTCGGCAATCATGGGTGCGCTGTCGCTCTACCTGAACTTCCTGAACATGTTCATGTTCCTCCTGCAGTTTATGGGCAACCGCGAGTAATCGCGCAAAAAGCGAAACCATTGGGCAGGCCGGGAGCGATCCCGGCCTGTCTTTTTGTATAGTTTACAAATCCTGTGTTGCTTTTCAGCAATCGGCACTTGTGGTTAACCACGGATAAGTGTCTGTATTGATTGATGTTATCCCCCGCGTCCGGAATGCGCCGCCTGCAGCGCCGTTCTGACAACAAACAATAATCTTGAACGATTTACCTCAATAAGTAAGACTAACGAAGCGGCGCCACGTTGGGCCGTCGCCGAGTGATGTTAACGAGTAAATCGCCGTCTGTGTTTTTGACGGCAGCGCCCCCTTTTTTGGGCGTTCCCAACGATTTCTCGTTCCCATTCCCCGGCATCGTAATCGCTCCCTGTCGGAGCTGTGTATGAATGTGGGTAACGAGATGAACGACATCCCGACGGTACCGTCAGATGATTGCGGCTGCGGCACGACCGAACGCATGATCTATCTGGGCAAATTGCCCAATATGGACCTCGACAAGACCACCCAAGGCCCTGACGGCGCTTATGCCACGACCGCGGGGATGACCTTCGGCTCCGCGACGGATCCGCTTTACCGCCAGATGACGCAGGTGACGCTCAACGACACCAATGGCGACGGCATCATCCCGATCGACGGTGCCACACCCTCCTCCGAGACAATTACGCATTCTCTGGGCGGCAGCGAGGCGGATTATACCGTCAACACCGCGTTCAACGTTCATGTCAGCACCATCCGCGTCCAGCTGCCCGACGGTTCGGTGCAGGAATACACGTCGACGCTGCGGGTCATGCAGGATTCGGACGGCAACACCTTCCTGATGCCGCCGCCGAACAATGCGCCCGATTACGAACTGGCCGAGATGCTCACCCATCCGATCCTTTCGGTGACCTTCTCGAGCGATCCCGCCCATTACGGCCGCAACGAGCCGGGCGTCACCCCGCACGAGCATTGCTTCCCCTGCTTCGTGCGCGGCACGCTGATTGAAACCGAATTCGGCGCGATCCAGGTCGAAGAGCTCACCGAAGGCATGCGCGTCTGGACCCGCGATAACGGCCTCCAGCCCATCCGCTGGATCGGCTCGCGCGTGCTGGGGCCCGAGATCCTCGGCCAGAACGACAAGCTCAAGCCGATCCGCATCCGCGCCGGTGCGCTGGGGGTGAACATGCCGAGCGAGGACCTTCTGGTCTCGCCGCAGCACCGCATCCTCGTGCGCTCGAATATTGCGCAGAAGATGTTCGGCACCGACGAGGTTCTCGTTGCAGCCAAGCAGCTTCTGCAGATCCAGGGCATCGATACCGTCGAGGGCGATGTGGCGGTGGAGTATTTCCACTTCCTCTTCGACCAGCACGAGATCGTCCTGTCGAACGGCGCCGAGACGGAATCGCTCTATACCGGCCCCGAGGCTTTGCGCGCGCTTGGCCCCGAGGCCAGCGAAGAGATCTTCACCCTCTTCCCGGAACTGCGCAACGGCACCGCGACCGAGCTTCCGGTGGCGGCACGCCACCTCGCGACCGGCCGCATGGGCCGCAAACTGGCGGTGCGCCATGTCCAGAACGGGCGCGCTCTGGTCCAGTAAGACCTTCAAGTCCGCATGCGAAAGGGCCGGCATAAGCCGGCCCTTTCCTTTTGTCGCCGCCGGTTTCGACGCTCGGCCTGAGCCGATAAAGATCAGGTCGCCAGCACCCAAAGGATCAGCCCGAGGCTGATCACGCCGAAAACCGCCAGCCCGTACCAGAATGCCGGATGGTTATAGATCGGCGCGGTTTCCTTGCAGGCCGCGCAGGCCTTCGCCCGCCAAACCAGCGCCTCGCCGCAGGCGGGGCATTTGAAACGGCTGTTGTTGTCGAGATTGTCGCTCATTCATCTTCTCTGAACATGCGCGCGGTCGCATGCACAGCGGACCGCGCATGGTAAATCCGCCGGTCCTGAGGACCGGATCCGCAAAGGTTTCAGAGTTGGAGCGGAGGCGCACGGGCGTGGTGGCTGGCCTCGCGCCAAAGCATGACCCCAAGCCGCGGCACCGGCACGAGCGCCATGCGGCGGGCGGTTGTCGTGTCGGGAGCAATGCGCAAGCCCTCGACCGGCAAGGGCGGCGTGATCAGAACCGGATCGGGCCGCTGGAGATCCGAAAGCGTGCCATGCAGGACCTTGAGATCCGCTCCAGCAGAAATCCCTTCGACAGAACGGTCCTGCGACAGCGGAATGACCAGCAAAAGCATAATCGCCAACAGGCGCAGCAAAGCGGCGCCGATCGGAGGGAGGGATGCTTTCTCTTCGGTCATCTCGTTTTCGCGGCCATCGCGGCCAGCCTTGGGGATCGGTTCACGCAGCGCACCGCATCGGGGCGATTGTCTAGCACCACCCTGCCCGATGCCGCAACCCGTCCCCGACTTGCTCGCCGCGCTCCCTCGGGCGTCTGCCGTCGCGCGGTGAAAACGCTTCATTTGGTGGCCAACCGCGCTATCCTCGCTTGATCCGGCACAGCCATGAAAGTTCGCCATGCCCACGAGAAACGTCCCTCTTCTTGCCGCGCTCGCGCTCGCGCTCTTTCCGGTTGCCGCCAAGGCCGAAAGCCTCGCGCTGATGCCGGTCAAGTTCTTCGACACCTCGCACGAGGCCAAGGACCAGCGCGAGGACCATCAGCGCCGCGTCGATCTGATGAGCGCAGAGCTGGCCCGCGTGCTCGCGCCCGAGGTCTCGCGCGTGAGCAGCCTGACGCCGCGGGATGTCGCCACCGCCTGCACGCCCGAGACGGTGCCCTGCCTGATCACCCTCGCGAAAGGAACGGGGTCGGATCTGGCGCTTTTCGTGGTCGTCCACAAATCCAGCACGCTCATCATGCAGATTTTCGTGCAGCTGGTCGATCTCGACGCCGAAACCACGCGCTTCGACCGCAATCTCAGCTTTCGCGGCGATACCGATGAAAGCTGGATCAAGGCCGCGGGCTTTCTCGGCCGCTCGCTCGAGGACGAGCTCGAACCCTGAGCGCGCCTCCAAAGAAAAAGGGCGCCGCGCGGCGCCCTTTTCCGTTTCGCGATTGCGGCCCCTCGGGCCGCCGCGATCAGTCGTTCTCGCCGACGGCTTTCCAGATCACCGCACCGATGACCGCACCGACGATCGGCGCAACCCAGAAGAGCCAGAGCTGCGACATCGCCTCGCCGCCTGCGAACAGCGCCTGGCTGGTCGAGCGGGCCGGGTTGACCGAGGTATTGGTCACCGGAATAGAGATCAGGTGGATCAGCGTCAGCGCCAAACCGATTGCCAGCGGCGCGAAACCTGCAGACGCGCGGCCGTGGGTCGTGCCGAGGATGACGATCAGGAAGAAAGCGGTCAGGATGACCTCGATCACCAGCGCCGACATCATCGAATATTTGCCCGGCGACAGATCGCCGTAACCGTTCGAGGCGAAGCCGCCCATGACATAGCCGGTCTGGCCGGTTGCGATGACGTACAGCGCCGCTGCCGCCAAAGTCGCGCCGATCAGCTGCGCGATGATATAGGGCAGCAGCTTCGAGGCGGGAAAACGTCCCGCTACCGTCAAACCGACCGAAACGGCAGGGTTGAAATGTCCGCCCGAAATGCCGCCGACCGCATAGGCCATGGTCAGAACCGTCAGACCGAAAGCGATCGAGACGCCGACAAAGCCAATCCCCAGACCCGGAAACCCTGCCGCGAGGATCGCGCTGCCGCAGCCCCCGAATACCAGCCAGAATGTCCCGAGAAGTTCTGCACCCAATTGTTTCTGCATGGTCCCTACCCACAATGTTATCATTGTTGCAGCGCCACCCGAAGGCGAAGCTCGCGAAAATGATATGCTTTTTAGGCACAAGAGGCCACGCGGTAACGTTTGGTTCAGCAATTATATCCCGTCAATTATGGCAGCGGGAACACAGGCTTAGCGCCAAGCGGCACCGCCCTGCCTCTGCGCCGTTGCGTCACTCCCGCGGGGCGGTTTCGGCGGGGCCGGAAAGACCCGACAGGTCGGCGACATCCCCCGCCGCGCCGTCATGGTCCAGACCGATGCGCTTTTGCGCCCGCGCGCCGAGTTCGCGCAAAAGCTCGGCTTGACGGATCACGTTGCCCGAGCCGCGGCTGAGCCGGTCCATCGCGGTCGAATGGCTCTTTTGCGCGCGGTCGAGCTGAAGGCCGACATCCTCCATCGACGAAACAAAGCCGTGCAACTTGTCGTAAAGCTGGCCCGCGCGCGCCGCGATCTGGGCGGCATTGCTCTCGCGGCGCTCGACGGTCCAGATGTGGTCGACGGTGCGCAGGGTCAGCATCAGGGTCGTCGGAGTGGTCAGGCCGACGCGCCGCTCCATCGCGAAATGTGCGAGATCGGGATCGGCGCGCAGGGCCTCGGAAAAAGCGCCCTCGATCGGGATGAACATCAGGACGTAATCCACCGAACCCTGATCGAGCACCTGATAGCCCTTGCCGGAAAGGCCGGTGATATGGGCACGCAAAGCCGCGACATGGCGCTTGATCGCCGCATCATAGGTCAACGGATCGTCGCTGTTCACCGCCTCCTCATAGGCCGAAAGCGAGACCTTGCTGTCGATCACCAGCACTTTCTTTTGCGGTAATTTCACCACGACATCGGGCCGCCACCGCCGCCCTTCCTCATCGGTCGTGCTCGCCTGTGTTTCGTAGTGTATTCCTTTATTTAGACCGGATTCCTCAAGCAATCTCTCAAGAATCATCTCGCCCCATGCCCCCTGCTTCTGGCGGTCGCCCTTGAGCGCGCGCGTCAGCGCCACCGCCTCGCGCGAGATATCCTCTGAGCGCTTGTGCAGGCCTTCGATCTGCTCGCGCAGCCGCGCGCGCTCCTCGTCGGTCTGTTTGGAGCGGTTCTGCAATTCGGTCTGGAAACGGTGGACCTGATCGCGGAAGGGCGTCAAAAGCGCCGTCATGCTTTCGCTCTGGCGCTTGTGCATATCCTCGCCCTGAACGCGCAAAGTCTCGTCGGCCATGACCTTGAAATGACGCGTCATCTCTTCGCGCAGCTCGCGCAATGTGGCTATGTCGCGCGCCGCCGTCTCGCGGTCCTTGTCGGCGGCAAGAACGGTTTCGGCCAATTGGCGTTGAAGCACCCCCTCGGACTGGCGTGCGGCATGGAGCGCATCGCGCAGATCGTCGCGCTCTTCGATCACCTCGCGCAGACGCCCCGCCTGACCGTCATAAGCGCTCTCGATCCGGCCCAGACGCAGAGAGACCTCGCGCTCATGGGCACCGACTTCCGCAAGGCGCTGCTCCAGTGCCTTGGCCCCTTCCGCGGCGCTGATTGCAGCGGTCTCGTGCTGCCGGATCTGCGCGCCCAAGGCCTCGAGTCTGTGCCCCGCAGCACGTCGATCCGCCGCGGCGCGACGCCACATGACGGCGAAAGCCAGCATCAGAACAAGTGCCGTCGCCAGCAAAAAGCGCAGCTGTCCGGCATCCGAAAAGAGAAAGGACAAAGCCGCCGAGAGCTTCTCGGAAAACGGCATGGAAGAGGTCGGGGTCATGTGTTATCGCCTGTCAGGTCGGCTGCACTGTTCACTTTTTGTGCCAGCCATTCAACCCTGCGCCCCCGCAAAATCCGGAGAAGACACCGGATCGGCCGGGTGCCGCTTCGCCAAGTCCGAAGAAAGGACCTCCCATGACCAATTCCGTCGCGGTAATCGTCGGCTCCTTGCGCAAGGATTCGCTGAACCTCAAGCTTGCACAGGCGCTCGAAAAGCTTGCCGCCGGCAAGCTGGTCTTCGACTATGTCGATATCGGCGACCTGCCTGCCTACAACGACGATCTCTGGGTCAATCCGCCCGCCTCTGTGCTGCGCATGAAAGAGCAGGTCGCGAAAGCCGACGGCCTTCTGATGCTGACGCCGGAGTACAACCGCAGCTATGCCGGCATCCTGAAAAACGCTATGGATTGGGGCTCGCGTCCCTATGGTCAAGGCGTCTGGCAGGGCAAAGCGACCGCCGTCGCCGGCACCTCGCCGGGCTCGATCGGTGCGGCTGTGGGCCAGGCACGCTTGCGCGCGGATCTCGCCAGCCTCTCGACCGTTCTGGCCCCCCTCCCCGAGGTGAACCTGCAGTGGAAGCCCGCCGCCTATGACGAGAGCGGCGATGTGATCGACGCGGGCACCCGCGCTTTCCTGCAAGGCTATATCGACCAGTTCGCGGCTTTCATCGCGAAAAACGCCTGATCAGGACCTTTCGGCGCGCGGCGGGACGACCCGCAGCGCACCGTCGGACAAAAGAAAAACGCCGGTGATTTTCATCACCGGCGTTTTTTGATGGCTTGCGGACGCTTACTGGTCGAGGAAGCTGCGCAGCTTGCGCGACCGGCTTGGGTGCTTGAGCTTGCGCAGAGCCTTCGCCTCGATCTGGCGGATGCGCTCGCGGGTGACCGAAAACTGCTGGCCGACCTCTTCGAGCGTATGGTCGGTGTTCATGCCGATGCCGAAACGCATCCGCAAAACCCGTTCCTCGCGCGGGGTGAGGCTGGCCAGAACGCGGGTCGTGGTTTCCTTCAGGTTTTCCTGAATGGCGGATTCCAGCGGCAGGACCGCGTTCTTGTCCTCGATGAAATCACCGAGCTGGCTGTCTTCCTCGTCCCCGATCGGGGTTTCGAGAGAGATCGGCTCCTTGGCGATTTTCATCACCTTGCGGACCTTTTCCAGCGGCATCTGCAGCTTTTCGGCCAATTCTTCCGGGGTCGGCTCGCGGCCGATTTCGTGAAGCATCTGGCGGCCGGTCCGCACGAGCTTGTTGATCGTCTCGATCATATGGACCGGAATACGGATCGTACGGGCCTGATCCGCGATCGAGCGCGTGATCGCCTGACGGATCCACCAGGTCGCATAGGTCGAGAACTTGTAGCCGCGACGGTATTCGAATTTATCGACGGCCTTCATGAGGCCGATATTGCCTTCCTGAATGAGATCAAGGAATTGCAAGCCGCGGTTGGTGTATTTCTTGGCGATCGAGATCACCAGACGCAGGTTGGCCTCGACCATTTCCTTCTTGGCCTGACGCGCTTCTTTTTCGCCGCGCTGAACCTGGTTCACGATGCGGCGGAATTCCTCGATATCGACGCCGACGTGTTGGCCGACCATCGCCATCTCGCCGCGCAGATTCTCGACCTGAGTGCGGGATTTGTCGAACAGCGCCTGCCAGCCGCGCGCCGGATTGGCCGCCATGCGGTCAACCCACGTCGGGTCCAGCTCCGAACCGCGATAGGCCTTGATGAATTCCTGACGGTTGATGCGGGCGGCATCGGCCAGCTTCACGACGCCCGAGTCGATGGTCAGAATGCGGCGGTTGATGCCGTAGATCTGGTCGACCAGCGCTTCGATACGGTTGTTGTGCAGATGCAGTTCGGTCACGAGACCGACGATTTCGCTGCGTTTGCGCTGATAGGCGAGCTCGTCCGCCGCCGAGAACGAGCCGTCCTCGTTCAGGGTGGCCGACATCCGGCTGTCCTGCATATGGGCAAGCTCTTCATAGCCCATGGCGATCATCTCGAGGGTCTCGAGAACCTTGGGCTTGAGGCTGGCTTCCATCGCGGCGAGCGAGAGGTTCTGGCCGTCGTCCTCGTCCTCGTCGTCGTCGCGGCGCATGGGGTTGCCGTCGGCGTCGAATTCCTCGCCGTCGTTGCGGCCGGTCGCGGCAGGGGCCACGGTCTCGCCGCCGACAGCAAGCTCCTGCTCGTCGGCTTCTTCGTCCATCGTGCGCCCGAAGGTCGCCTCGAGGTCAATGACGTCACGCAGCAGAATGTCTTCGTCGAGCAGTTCCTCGCGCCACATCGTGATCGCGCGGAAGGTCAGCGGGCTTTCGCAAAGGCCCGCGATCATGGTGTTGCGACCGGCCTCGATGCGCTTGGCAATGGCGATCTCGCCCTCGCGCGAAAGCAGTTCGACCGAGCCCATCTCGCGCAGATACATGCGCACCGGATCATCGGTCCGGTCGAGTTTTTCGGTTTCCGAGGACGCCAGCGCCACTTCGCGCGTGCCGGTGTTGGTCGTGACCAATTCGCCGCCGGTGGCCTCGGTTTCCTCGCTGTCCTCGTCATTCTCGACGACGCGGATATCCATCTCCGAGAGCATCGACATGACGTCCTCGATCTGGTCCGAAGAGACCTGATCGGGCGGCAGAACCGTGTTCAGCTGGTCGTAGGTGATGTAACCCCGCTCACGGCCTTCCGCGATCATGCGCTTGACGGCCGCCTGGCTCATATCAAGCGAATGATCATCATCCTTGGTATCGGGCTTTTGGTCTTCGTCGTCTTTGGCGGCCATGCTCGCTCCTTGAAGGCGGTGATTCGCGGCGTTGGCGAATCGGGTCGGCAACTGCTCGGTTTTACCGAATAGCGGCGAAGAATCAAAGGCCCGCACGGGATTTCCGGCACGATGATTCGGAAGGTGATTCGCCAAGTGATTCGGTAGCGGTCGCGTGATTCGTTTCTTCTGCGGGTTTCGGGTTAACGCTTTGGCTTTCGCCAGATTTCATTTTCGAGGGCGGATTTCAGAAAGGCGCGCTGCGCATCGCTGTTTTCGCCGAGATCGCCAAGATCGGCCAAAGCGGGGTGGTCGGCTTTCTGGCGCAGACGCGCCGATTGGGTCACGCGCCATGTCAGCCCCTCATCCGCCAGACCTTCGATTTCGGCCTCTGCCCGCGCGATTTCCAGACGCGCGGCCCGTCGGGCTTCGATCCGGTCGAGAGCATTGGCGAGAATATCCGAAGCCGCATCGCTGTCCTGTGGTTTGGAAATCACGGGTGCCGCTTTGACATGGGCCTCGCTCAGGATGCTTTCAAGGGCCATGCGCCCCTGCACCGACCGCGTTCCGGCCAGAAGATCATGGATCAGCGCAGCCCGGCCCTGATCCTCGGGCATGAGGCGTTCGAGCCGCGACTCGACCGCCGCGACCAAAGCCGGATGGGTGGCGCAGATCGCCAGAACCATCGCCTCGATCATCTGCTCGGTCGCTTTTTCGGACAGCTGAGGCGCCGAGAGCATCGAAGCGCGGGTCGGCGCGGCGGCAGGCGCCTCGAAAACGGGCTTGCCGCGCTGCCGTCCGCCGCCTGCATTGCCCGCTCCGCGCCGCGGCTCGCGCGCCCCGCCGCCCGCGCCACCCCCTGCGCCCCCGTCGCGACGGCCCGAAAAGAGCTGCCACTTCATCTGTTTGAAGATCGAGGTGTAATAGTCGCGCGTCGTGGGATCGGCGATCCGCGCCACCGCATCGGACAGGGACTTGTCCAAGGCCGCGCGGCGCTCGGGGCTGTCGAAGACTTTGCCCTCGGTCTCGCGCTGCCACAAAAGATCGACCAGAGGCCGCGCCCCGTCCAGCGCCGAGGCCATTGCGGGCGCGCCCTGTTTGCGGATGAGATCGTCGGGGTCCTGACCCTCGGGCAGGATGACGAAACGCAACGCCTGCCCCGGTCCGGTCATGGGCAGAGACAGATCGATCAGCCGCAAAGCCGCGCGCATCCCCGCGGTATCGCCGTCGAGCGCGATCACCGGTTCGGGCGAGACACGCCACATCAATTGCAGCTGGCTTTCGGTGATCGCGGTGCCGAGCGGCGCGACCGCGCCCTCGAAACCGGCCTTCACCAGCGCGATCACATCCATATAGCCCTCGGCCACGATCAGCGGCTGGCCTTTGCTGACCGCGGTGCGCGCAGGCCCGAGATTGTAGAGATTGCGCCCCTTGTCGAACAGGGCCGTCTCGGGGCTGTTGAGGTATTTCGCCCGTGCATTCGGGTCCATCGCGCGCCCGCCAAAGGCGATGCAGCGGCCCCGCGCGTCGCGGATCGGAAAGATGATGCGGCCGCGGAACCGGTCGAAGGGCGCGCCGCCGTCATCGGGTTTCGCGGCCAATCCGGCCTCGACGATCAGAGCCTCGTCGATCCCCTTGCCGCGCAGGGCGTGATAAAGCGCCTGCCGCTGGTCGGGCGCGAAGCCGATGCCGAAACGCTCGCGGTCGGCTTCGGTCAGGCCGCGCCGGTCGAGATAGGCGCGTGCCTCATGGGCCATGCCGGTCTGGAGCTGGAGACGGAACCAGCGCACGGCCTCTTCCATGACCTCGACCAGCTTGGTGCGCCGGTCTGTGCGCTGCGCCTGAACCGGATCGCGCGCGGGCATCTGGAGCCCTGCCTCGGCGGCCAGAACCTCGACCGCCTCGATAAAGCCCATGCCGTCGGCCTCCTGCATGAAGCGCAGGATGTCGCCCTTCGCATGGCAGCCGAAGCAGTAATAAAACCCCTTCTGGTCATCGACGTGGAAGGAGGCAGATTTTTCCTGATGGAAAGGGCAAGGTGCCCACCAGTCGCCTTTGGCCTGGTTGGAGCGCCGCAAATCCCATTGCACCTTGCGCCCGATGATACGGGACAAAGGCACACGGGCGCGGATCTCGTCGAGAAATTGCGGGGACAGGCTCATGATGGCAATATTGGTGCGAAACGATCGGTTTGGAAGGGCCGCGTCAGAGGCCGCTCGAGAGGGCGGAAACGGTCAGGATCACGCCCCGACCGCACCCCGTGCCAGATCACAGTAGATCTGCACCAGATGCCCGCGGTCAAGCCGTCCACCATCGCGATACCAGTTGGTTATACCCGTCAGCATAGCGATCAGCGCCAAAGTTGCCAGACGTGTGTCGGAAATCCGCATGACCCCCGCCGCCTGACCGTCGCGCAGGATCGCTTCGAGCGCATCCTCGTACTGCCGCCGCAGACGCGCGATCATCGCGAAATTCTCGGGCGAGAGGTTGCGCAGCTCCATATAGGCAAGGAAAACCCCTTCGACATTGGCGAGGCTCGAGCCGATATGGACGGCCACGAAGCGGTCGAGACGCGCGAGCGGATCCTCGGCGCCGTTGCCGGAGCCGTCGCCAAGGCTGTCGCGCCAGGCGGCGATGACGCCCTCCATATGCTCGCGCATCAGATCGGCCAGCAGTGCCTGTTTGTCGGGCGTATAGCCGTAAAGCGTGCCGACCTGCACGCCGACCGCCGCCGCGATCTGGCGCATCGAGACCGCCGCATAGCCGTCGCGCGCGAAAAGCCGCAGCGCCGCCTGCCGCACGAGCGGGCCGGTGATATCAGCGCGGGATCCTTGGGTTCTGGCCATGATCTCTCTTAGGCTTTCCACGGCAGCGGAGAAAGGGCCAAGAGCCGCGCATCGGCCGCGGGCAGGCCCTGCGCGGCCTTGCCGAGCAACCCCGTGCCGCTTTATGCTCGCGCCAAGCCTAAAGAGAGACAGAATGGCGCGACACATCCCCTTGCGGCCGGAGCAGATGCGCGGCCTTTCCCCGTCCCGCCCTTCGACATGGCGAATCGGCGCGGCCCTGCTGATGGTGGCCGGTTTGCAGGCCTGCGGCGATTACACCACCGATTATCCCGAACTCGCCCCGACCGAGCAATTGCTGCGCGATCCCGTCCTTCCCGGCCATGCCTCGGGCGCAGCGCGGAGCGGTGATACCGTCAAAGGCGAGCTCGAGGCGCGTCGCGGCAGTCTGCAGTCGGCCGGCGCAGGCCGTGCCCCCGCTCCCGATACCGGCGATCTGGCGCAGCGCGCCAAGGATCTGCGCGCCCGCGCCGATGCGCTACGCAACAGCGATCCCGCAGCCGATCCTGTTGCAGATCCCGTAGCCGCCCCCGCAAGCGGAGCCGCCGCCGCGCCCGAAAGCGCCACGCAATCCGCGACCAGTTCGGAAAGTCAGACTTCCGAATGCCCTGATAACAAAGGCGATTGCACCCCGGCTTCAAACCAGTGACAAAGCCGCGTCGCATTTCGGAAAGGAACCAGAATGCCGGTCATTACCTGCATTGACGACCTCAAAGCGCTCCATCGTCGCCGCGCCCCGCGCATGTTCTATGATTACGCCGAAAGCGGCAGCTATACCGAGCAGACTTTCCGCGAGAACACCACGGATTTCGCCAAGATCCGCCTGCGCCAGAAAGTGGCCGTCGACTTGTCCGGCCGCAATACCGCCAGCACCATGTTGGGTGAAAAGGTCACGATGCCGGTGGGTCTGGCTCCGGTCGGCTCGACGGGCATGCAATGCGCCGACGGCGAGATCAAAGCCGCCCGCGCCGCCCAGAAGTTCGGCGTGCCCTTCACGCTCTCGACCATGTCGATCTGCTCGATCGAGGATGTCGCGGCCAATACCGACAAGCCCTTCTGGTTCCAGCTTTACGTGATGAGGGACGAGGATTTCGTCGACGGCATGATCGAGCGCGCCAAAAAGGCCAATTGCTCGGCTTTGGTGCTGACGCTCGACCTCCAGATCCTCGGCCAGCGCCACAAGGATCTGAAAAACGGCCTGTCCGCGCCGCCGAAATTCACCCTGCCGGTGATCATGGATCTGGCACGGCGCTGGCAGTGGTGCATGGGCATGGCCGGCACCAAACGCCGCACCTTCGGCAATATCGTCGGCCACGCCAAAGGCGTCGGCGATCTCTCGAGCCTCTCGAGCTGGACCGCCGAACAGTTCGACCCCAAACTCGACTGGTCGAAAATCGCCCGCATCCGCGAGCAATGGGGCGGCAAACTGATCCTCAAGGGCATTCTGGACGAAGAGGACGCCCGTATCGCCGCCGATTTCGGCGCGGATGCGATTGTCGTCTCGAACCACGGCGGGCGTCAGCTTGACGGCGCGCTCAGCTCGATCCGCATGTTGCCCCATATCGCGAAAGCGGTGGGCGACAAGATCGAGATCCATATGGACAGCGGTATCCGCTCGGGTCAGGACGTGCTCAAGGCTTTGGCGCTGGGTGCGCATTCGACCTATATCGGCCGCGCCTTCATCTACGGGCTGGGCGCGATGGGCGAAGAGGGCGTGACCAAGGCGCTCGAGATCATCCACAAGGAGCTCGACACCACGATGGCGCTCTGCGGCGAACGCGACGTGCGCGAGTTCGGACCGCACAACCTTCTGTTGCCCAAGGATTTTCTGGACGAATTTACCAGAGTTTAACCTGCAAGTCCTGCGGGGCCGTCCTTGATGGCCCCGCAGGTCGGCCCCCGCCCCGGACCTGTCCGCAAGGGGCCGCCCTTCCCTCCCCCCGCTCCCCGCCGATACCCGCACCGATCGCGGAAAACTTGGCAAAAACGGGGAAAATCGCGGCAAAAGCCCCTTTTATTTTCCCGATCCTTCGGCTATAGGCCAGCATCCGTCATGCACCCTTGGAGGATGACGGTTCATCTTAACTCGAAGGAATATGACTATGGCCAAAGAGATCCCGAATCTGGTGGCCGAGGCACGCACGGGGACAGGCAAGGGGGCCGCCCGTCAAGCTCGCCGCGAAGGCAAGGTGCCCGGTATCGTTTATGGCGACGGCAAAGATCCGCAGCCGATCGCGCTCGACTTCAACCCGCTGCTGACCAAACTGCGCGCAGGTCGCTTCATGTCGACCCTGTGGAACCTGCAGGTTGAAGGTCAGGACGACGTTCGCGTCATCTGCCGCGGCGTCCAGCGCGATGTGGTCAAAGACCTGCCGACCCACATCGACTTCATGCGCCTGCACCGCAACACGCGCGTCAACCTGTTCATCCACGTGAACTTCGAAAACCACGACGCAGCTCCGGGCATCAAGCGCGGCGGCACGCTGACCGTGGTCCGTTCGGAAGTCGAACTGGTTGTGACCGCCTCGGACATTCCCGACCACATCACGGTCGACCTGACCGGCAAGCAAATCGGTGATGTCATCCACATCAACGACATCGAGCTGCCCAAAGGCGTCAAACCGACGATCGACCGCAACTTCGTCATCGCGAACATCACCGCGCCGTCGGGCCTCGCAGCCTCGACCGACGAAGAAGAAGCAGCTGCCGAATAATCTTCGGTAGATTGTTGCAAGACCGGGGCGGCACCTGCAAAGGTTGCCGCCCTTTTCAATGGGTTTATTGCCTAAGGTAGCCACGGACCGCGCCCGCCTTCAGGCCCCGCGCCCGAAAGCATAGACCTCCTCGGTGCGCCGCGCGCCGAGATTGCGGAAGCCCTGCCCCTCGAGATTGGCGATCAGCGCATCGCGCACCGGCTCGCCGTAAAGGCCCGGATGCATCTCGATCAGCACCAGCCGTATCTGCGACGGAAGCGGTTTTGCCAGCAAATCGGCCTCGGTGCCCTCGATATCCATGCTGAGTACCGTGGCATCACGCGCCGCGATCAGCCGCGAGAGCTTCTTGGCCGGCACCTCGACCAGACGCGGGTTCTTGCCCGGCGGCCCTCCGACCGAGGCCGACCAAAAGGCCGAGCGCAGGTTGAGCGTCACGGTCTTTTCCGCATAGCCGTCGCCCACAACCGCACCTTTGATCAGACGCAGTTCCGTTCCTGCATTCTGGCGAAGATTGCGGCGCAATGCCTGATGCATTTCGGGATTGGGCTCGACCGTGGTCACATTTTCCGGCCCGACGATCCGCGCCGCGACAATCGCGACCAACCCCGCCCCCGAGCCGAGATCGAGCACGCGGTCGCCCGGTCGCAAATAGGCGCGGATATGGTCGCACTCGTAGTGCTCGTAGCCGCCATCACGCAGACGCCCGCGCAGCCGGTCGTTGAGCGAGGCGGCAGGGATGCGCAATTCGGCATCGTCGATGTGAAAGGTCTCGAATTCCTGATCCGGCATCTGCGCCCCGCCCCTTGCTGCATAGCTTCAAGGTTGCTACCTACTCGGCCCACCCCCGCCAAGGGAAGAAAGCAAAAGGAACGGTCGATGCAACCCATTCATATCATCGGCGCCGGCCTTGCCGGTTCGGAAGCCGCCTGGCAGATCGCCGAGGCGGGCGTCCCCGTCATCCTTCACGAGATGCGCCCCACCGTCGAAACCTTCGCCCACCGCACCGGCGATTGCGCCGAGATGGTGTGCTCGAACTCCTTCCGCTCGGATGACGACCAGATGAATGCCGTGGGCCAGCTCCATTGGGAAATGCGCGCGGCCGGCGGCCTGATCATGGAGATGGCCGACCGCCACCGCCTGCCCGCAGGCGGTGCGCTGGCTGTGGACCGCGACGCCTTTTCGGCTGCCGTCACCGAGGCCCTGCGCAACCACCCGCTGATTTCCTTCGAGCCGGGCGAGATCACCGAAGTTCCCGCCGAAGGAAGCTGGATCATCGCGACCGGCCCGCTGACCTCGACCGCGCTCGGCCAGTCGATCCAGTCGCTGACCGGCGCGGATTCGCTGGCCTTCTTTGACGCGATCGCGCCAATCGTCCATGCCGACAGCATCGACATGTCGATTTGCTGGCTGCAAAGTCGCTACGACAAGGGCGAGACCGAGGAAGAGCGCACCGCCTATATCAACTGCCCGATGACCCGCGCCGATTACGAAGCCTTCATCGACGCGCTGGTCGAGGCCGAGAAGACCGAGTTCCACGAGGGCGAGACCGCCGGCTATTTCGACGGCTGCCTGCCGATCGAGGTCATGGCGGACCGCGGCCGCGAGACGCTGCGCCACGGGCCGATGAAGCCGGTCGGGCTCACCAATGCCCACAAGCCCGAAGAAAAGCCCTATGCCGTGGTCCAGCTGCGCCGCGACAATGCCTTGGGCACGCTCTATAATATTGTGGGCTTCCAAACCAAGATGAAATATGGCGCGCAAACCGAGGTTTTCAAACGGATTCCCGGTTTGCAAAACGCCAGCTTCGCGCGCCTTGGCGGCATTCACCGCAACACGTTCCTGAACTCTCCGACGCTGATCGACGACCGTTTGCGGCTGCGGCTGCGCCCCAATCTGCGCTTTGCGGGCCAGATCACCGGTGTCGAAGGTTATGTCGAAAGCGCCGCCATGGGGCTTCTGGCGGGCCGCATCGCTGCCGCCGAAGCCTTGGGCCGCGATCTCGCGCCGCCGGCGCTGACGACCTCGATGGGGGCTTTGGTCAACCACATCACCGGCGGGGCCGAGGCCAAGACCTTCCAGCCGATGAACATCAACTTCGGGCTTTACCCGCCGCTCGACGACGTGAAATCGGGCCGTCGCGGCCGCAAGGACCGCTATCCGGCCTATACCGACCGCGCCAAGGCCGATTTCAACGCTTGGCTTGTGTCCCAGAGCGCATGAACCGGACCCGCTTCGCCCCCTCGCCGACCGGCCCGCTGCATCTCGGCCATGCTTTCGCGGCGCTGACGGCGGCGGGGCTGGCGGATCGGGGCGAGTTTCTGCTTCGGATCGAAGACATCGACCAAAGCCGCAGCCGTCCCGCCTATGAGGCCGCGATTTTCGAGGATCTCGCCTGGCTCGGCCTCGATTGGGCGAAACCCGTCATGCGCCAATCCGAGCGGATGGCGGCCTATCAGGCCGCGCTCGACCGGCTCGCGGGACTGGGGCTGGTCTATCCCTGCTCGTGCACCCGCGCAGATATCAAGGCCGCGCTCGATGCGCCGCAGGAAGGCCATGCAGCGATCATTGGCCCCGATGGTCCGGTCTATCCCGGCACCTGCCGACACCGCAGCATGGCCGAGGCCGGTCCCGAGGATGCGATCCGCCTGAACGCGGCGCGCGCCTTTGCGCATCTCGCCCTCGATGCCGTGGCTTTCCGCGATGAAAACATTGCCCCCGACGTGCCGCATGTGCTCGGCGCTGCCGATTTCGTCTCGGGCGTGGGCGATGTTGTTCTGGCGCGGCGGGGAATGGGGACGTCCTATCACCTTGCCGTTGTGGTCGACGATGCGGCGCAAGGGGTGACTTTGATCACGCGCGGCAAGGATCTTCTGGATTCGACATGGATCCAGATCCTGCTGCAACACCTGCTCGATCTGCCGACGCCGCGCTATCACCACCACCGGCTGATCCGCGACGAGGCGGGCAAGCGGCTGGCCAAACGCGACGACGCCCGCGCGATCAGCCTCTACCGTGCCGAAGGCTCAACCCCCGCCGATATCCGCCGCATGATCGGGCTTTGAGCTGCGATCACGCAAGGCGCGCCAGTTAGCGGCCTTACCCCGCCATCGGGGCCATCAGCTCGACCGGCTCGCCGTCGCGGACAGCCGTGTAAAAGCACGAACGGCGGTTGGTATGGCAGGCGGGGCCGGTCTGTTCGACCAGAACCAAAAGCGTGTCGGCATCGCAATCGACGCGGAAATCCACCAGCTTCTGGACATGGCCCGAGCTTTCGCCCTTGACCCAGAAAGATTGGCGCGAGCGTGACCAATAGGTGACCTTGCCGGTCGCGAGCGTGCGCGCCACGGCCTCGGCATTCATCCATGCCATCATCAGAACCTCGCCGCTCTGGTGGTCCTGCGCGATCGCGGGGATCAGCCCCTGCGCGTCGTATTTCAGGCTGGCGGGGTCGAACATGGTCTTTCCTTTCCTTGGGCTGCCTCCTATCTACGCATCGTAGCCTTGCGGGAAAAGCCATGTCCGACACCGAATTGATGCAGCTTTACTCGCGCCGCATTCTCGCGCTTGCCGGCGACATCCCGCATCTCGGCCGTCTGGACGCGCCGGCGGGATCGGCGCACAAACGCTCGCCACAATGCGGATCCTCGGTGACGGTGGATGTGCGGCTTGCCGACGGGCTGATTGCCGATTTCGCGCAAGAGGTCCGCGCCTGCGCGCTCGGACAAGCCTCGGCTGCTGTTCTGGGCCGCGCCGTCATCGGACGCAGCCCTTCGGAAATCGCCGAGGCCCGCGCCGCTCTCGCCGCGATGCTGCAAGCCCAGGGTCCGGTCCCCCAAGGCGTTTTCGCCGAGCTCGAAACCCTGCTGCCGGCCCGCGATTTTCTCAATCGCCACGCATCGATCCTGCTGGCCTGGGACGCGCTTCTTGCCGCTATCGACGCGGCCTGACCTCTTCGTCCTTCTGCTGATCCGCCAATAAAAAATGCCGGCCCCCCGCATCGCGTGGGCCGGCAAGTTGCGCGCAAACGAAGCCTGGGGCAGGCCGCAATACCAGGCGAAAGGTATCGCAATTACGCGGGGCAGAGAAATCAACCAGCCAGCAATGCCGGCAGCCAGAGCATGGTAATCGTCGTGGCCGACAGCGCCACGACACCGATCACGTCAGAGATGAATTCACGAGTCATTCCAGCCTCCGTTAAAAATCCAGTCACTCGATCCGCTTTGTTGCTCATTTGTTCTCACGAACAACGGAACAAGGCAAGAACTTTTTAAGAACAATTAACAGAACATGTCTTAATTGGGGTTAAACAGAGACTTAACCGGCGCCGATCAGACGGATCGCCTTGTCCTGTTCCATCAGCCAGAGCAGGAAACGCACCGCAACGCCGCGCGGTGATTCCATCGCCGGATCGCGTTCGAGATAGGCCTGCGCATCCTGCCGCGCGAGCGCCATTAGCGGCGCCTGCCGTTCGAGATCGGCAATGCGGAAACGCGGCAGCCCCGACTGCGCGGTACCGATGACATCGCCCGCCCCGCGCATGACCAGATCCTCTTCTGCGATGCGGAAACCGTCCTCGGTCTCGCGCAGGATCTGCAGACGCCGCCGGCCGCTTTCCGAGAGCGGCTCGTGATAGACCAACAGGCAGCTCGAGGCCCCCGTACCGCGCCCGACCCTGCCCCGCAGCTGGTGGAGTTGCGCCAGACCGAACGTCTCGGCCCGCTCGATCACCATGATCGTGGCTTCGGGCACATCGACCCCCACTTCGATCACCGTCGTCGCAACCAGAAGCTTTGCGCGCCCCGAAGAGAAATCGGCCATTGCGGCATCGCGCTCGTCCGCCGGCATCTGGCCGTGGATCAGCCGCACGTCCTCGCCGAAACGCGCACGCAGATATTGAAAGCGCGCCTCGGCTGCGGTCAGGTCCGACAGCTCGCTTTCCTCGACCAGCGGGCAGACCCAATAGGCGCGCGCGCCCTGCTTCATCGCGACATCGAGCCGCCCGACGATCTGGTCGAGCCGCTGGTCCGAGATCACGATCGTCGTGATCGGCTGCCGTCCGGCGGGCTTCTCGTCGAGAACCGACAACTCCATATCGCCATATTGCGCCAAAGCCAGCGAGCGCGGGATCGGCGTCGCGGTCATCACCAGCATGTCGACAGGCAGCCCGTCGCCCTTGCCCGCAAGCTCGAGCCTCTGGGTCACGCCGAAACGGTGCTGCTCGTCGATAATGGCGAGGCGGAGGTCGTGGAAGTTCACGGTTTTCTGGATCACGGCATGGGTACCGACCAGAATGTCGATCCGCCCTTCGGCCAGATCGGTCAGGATGTTTTCGCGCGCATCGCCCTTGTCGCGCCCCGTCAGAACCTCGAGCCTGACGCCTGCAAGCTTGGCCAGAGGTTCGAGCGCACGGAAGTGCTGGCGGGCAAGGATTTCGGTCGGCGCCATCATCACGCCCTGCCCGCCCGCCTCGACCGCGACCAGCAGAGACAGGAAGGCCACAAGCGTCTTGCCCGCACCGACATCGCCCTGAAGCAGGCGGTTCATCCGGTGGGGCTCGGCCATATCCGCGGCAATCTCGGCCACCGCGCGGCTCTGCGCGCCGGTCGGCGGCCAGGGCAGTCCCTCGAGAACGCGGGCGCGCAAACGGCCGTCGCCGCGATTGCTTTGCCCCGCGCGCTTGCGCCGGTCGCGCCGCACCAAAGCGAGAGTCAACTGATGCGCGAAAAGCTCGTCATAGGCCAGTCGCGCACGGGCGGGATCCGAGGGAGAGAGCCCCTCGGGCCCGCGCGGCGCATGGGCATGTGTCAGGGACGTGCCCCAATCGGGCCAGCCTTCGCGCTGCACAAGCGCGGCATCGCCCCATTCGGCAACCTCGGGCACGCGGGTCAGCGCGGCATGGACGGCCTTTTGCATGACCTTTTGCGTCAGCGTGCCGGACAGCGGGTAAACCGGCTCGAAATCCTCGGGCAACGGGTCTTCGGCCCGCCCGATATGGTCGGGATGGACCATCTGCGCCTGCCCGTCGAAAAGCTCGAGCTTGCCCGAGACGATGCGTTCGGCCCCCAAAGGCAGCTGCGCCTCGAGCCAGTCGCGGCGCGGGTGAAAGAAGACCAGAACCAGATCGGCCTTGCCGTCCGAGCAAACCACCCGCCACGGGCGGCCTTTGCTTGCGGCGGGAACATGGCGCTCGACAGTGACGGCAATGGTGACGATTTCGGGCGGCAAAGCCTCGGTAATCGCCGCGATCCGGCGCCGCCTGATCCCCGAATGCGGCAGGGTCATGACCAGATCGCGCGGCCGCGTCACCCCCATTTGCGCAAGGTTTTCGGCCGCTTTCGGGCCGATCCCCGGCAGGGTCTCGATACCGGCAAACAGCGGAAACAGCGCCGGAGGGCGACCCTTGGTCTGGCTCATTGCGTCGCCATCGCGATCCACTGGTCCTCGTCGATCACCTTGACACCCAGATCGGCCGCCTTCTTGGCCTTCGAGCCCGCCCCCGGCCCCGCGACCAGAATATCGGTCTTGGCCGAGACCGAGCCCGCAACCTTCGCCCCCAAAGCCTCGGCCCGCGCCTTGGCTTCGGCCCGCGTCATCCGCTCGAGCGTGCCGGTGAAAACGATGGTCAGTCCGGCAATCGCACCATCCGTCGCGCGGGCCTCTGGCGCAAGGATGGTCAGGAATGCGGCCACCCGATCGATCGCCGCCCGTTCGCGCGGATTAGCGAAAGCATCCGAGAGCGACATGGCGACAACCGGACCGATGCCGTCGGCGGCAATCAGATCCTCCCATGCGGCCTGCGCCTGGGCCGGAACCTCGTGCTCCGCCCGCGCCGTGGCCCGCGCCTCGGTCAGTCTGGCGCGCCGCCCCGCGGCAAGGGCAAACCGGCGTTCCTCTTCGGCGGCAGCATCGGCGCTGCGATGGGCGAGAACGGCGGGACGCGCGGCATCAAGCGCCTGCTCCATCGCATCCCAGCTTTGATAGTGGCGCGCCAGATCCTGCGCCGCGACTTCGCCGAGATGGCGGATGCCGAGGCCGAACAGCAGGCGTGAAAAGGCGATCTCGCGCCGCCGCTCGATTGCCGCAAAGAGGTTCTCGGCGCTTTTTTCGCCCCAACCCTCGCGGTTTTTGAGCTGCTGGAGCTGGCCCGGGCCGAAGCGTTCGGCGAGGGTGAAAATATCGGCAGGCTCTTTGATCCAACCGTCGGCAAAGAGCTCTTCGACGACTTTCGCGCCGAGCCCCTCGATGTCGAAGGCGGCACGCGAGACAAAGTGCTTCAGTTTTTCGACAGCTTGTGCGGGACAAATGAGACCGCCGGTGCAGCGGCGAACCGAATCGCCCTCCTCGCGCTCGGCGGGCGAGCCGCAGGCGGGGCAGCTGTCGGGGAAGACATAGGGCGCGGCATCGGGGCTGCGCTTGGCCAGATCGACATCGGCAATCTTGGGAATGACATCGCCCGCGCGATAGATCTGGACCCAATCGCCCTCGCGGATATCGCGCCCCCCGCGGATCGCCTCGCCCGAGGAATCGCGGCCGGCAATATAATCTTCGTTATGAAGCGTCGCATTCGAGACCACGACTCCGCCGACCGTCACCGGCTCGAGGCGGGCAACCGGCGACAAAGCGCCAGTGCGGCCGACCTGAATCTCGATCCGCTCGAGCCGTGTCCAGGCGAGTTCGGCGGGAAATTTATGCGCAAGCGCCCAACGCGGCGTGGTTGCCCTCATCCCGAGGCGGCTTTGCAGCGCGAGGTCGTTAACCTTGTAGACCACGCCGTCGATATCGTAGCCGAGCGAGGCGCGTTGCTGTTCGATTTCGCGCCAGGTCGCGATCATCTCGTCGGTCGTGCGGCAAAGGCGCATGAGCGGATTGGTCTGGAATCCAAGCGCCCCCATGCGGGCAACCGCCTCGAACTGGGTTTCGGCCAAGGGCGAGGAGGTCTCGCCCCAAGCATAGGCAAAGAAGCGCAAAGGCCGCGCCGCCGTGATCACGGCATCAAGCTGGCGCAAGGACCCTGCGGCGGCATTCCTCGGATTGGCAAAACTGCGCGATCCTTCGTCGGCATTGAGCGCCGCAAAGTCGGCATGGCTCATATAGACCTCCCCGCGGATCTCGAGGATGTCGGGGATATCCGGACCCTGAAGGCGCGCGGGAATATCGCGGATGGTGCGGGCATTGGCGGTGACATTCTCGCCAACCTCGCCATCGCCTCGCGTCGCGGCCTGAACCAGCTCACCCTTTTCGTAGCGCAGGGACAGAGACAGGCCGTCGATCTTGGGCTCCGCCGTGAAGGCCAAAGGGGCATTGGCGGAAAGATTCAGGAAAGAGCGGATGCGCTGGACAAAATCGCCCACATCCTCGCCCGAGAAGGCGTTTTCGAGCGACAGCATGCGCTGGCTGTGACGGATTTTGCCGAAACGGCCATCCGGCGTCGCACCGACCTGAAGGCTCGGGCTATCGGGGCGGGCAAGGTCTGGAAAACGGGCCTCTATCGCGGCGAGGCGCTGCTTGAGCCGGTCATAATCGGCGTCGCTGATTTTGGGCGCATCATCGCGGTGATAGTCGAGATTGGCCTCGGCGAGGGCCGCGCTCAGGGCGGCGACTTCCTGCGACGCGCCGGCCGCATCCAGATCCTCGACGGCAAGCTCGCGCAATGCGTTATTGTTCTCGCTCATGGAAATGCCCTGCCCTTGCCGTTGTCATCCCTTGTGCCGCGGAGCACGAGGCCCCGTCAGGCACGTTAGGGTGATAACCGGCAGCAAACGGCCTTGTCCAGCGAGGCGCGCGCCTCTTTAGGCGCCGACCACCATGCGCGACTGGTCCACGACCGGTTCGCGCAGGACATAGCCGCGTCCCCAGACCGTCTCGATGTAATTCTCGCCCTCGAGAGCGGCCGAAAGCTTCTTACGCAACTTGCAGATGAACACATCGATGATCTTCAGCTCGGGCTCGTCCATGCCGCCATAGAGATGGTTCAGGAACAGCTGAAACTCTTTACCAAACAATAGCTTGAACTGTTCCCACAGAAGAGACAAAGCACGAACGTAGAAAGAACGTTGTTCCAGATCCAGCCGACGAAACCATCAACGCCATCACCGCTCGATCAGTTCTGGAACGATTCAGGGCACCCTCCGTGCCCAGGCGCGCAACCAATAAGAGCAACCACTGCGACCAGATTTCGTCTTGAATCGTGTAACTTCCTTGAGCGCGCCTATCCAAGCGGCCAGTTGTGCAGCCGCCTCGGGAAAATGACTTATGCCGAGATCGATGAAACTCGTCTCGCCATGCCGAGCAGGACGCACTATCAAGCGCAAGGTCAACTCTGCTCGCAGCGAAAACTAGTTTGAGCTCAATCCTTAGCGCTCATCAGCGTGCATGATGTAGTACGCACAACACAATCTATGGTAGCAGATCCTAGCCAACCATTTCCACCTAAGGTAGAATGTGGGCGCGAGACCAACAAGTTAACGGTAGATAAATGGCCCACCCAACAGACATCCTCATCGCCAACGCAATACGTTGCAGGCGTCGCGAGCTAGGACTGACGCTCAAGGAAGTTGCTGACCGACTGGATGTGTCATACCAGCAAATTCAAAAGTACGAAAGTTGTCAAAATCGGATTGCAGCATCGACACTCGCCGATATCGCCATAATCTTAGACATAAACATTGAATACTTTTATAAAATGCAGTATCCAGTCTAACTTTGGGAAAGATGGCCAATTAATGCCAAACCTCAGCGAAAGCGAGCCGCGTTACTGGAGTGTTTTCGTTCGACCTTATGCCCTTCGCCACGTCATCGCGTCCGAGGGTTCTAACGACACTCGACATTCTTAAAGCTGCGCGGAGCGAAGTGCCTTTATGCAGGCACAGCATCCTATTAGAAAAATGAATAGATCTAGACATGAAACATGGTCGGATAATGTATCGCAGGCCAAGTTAAGTGCAGATTGCGTGAGGATCGGGCCCTTTTGGATGACCCGATCCCCAGTAAAGCTTATTTACATCACAAGGTCGCGATTGTTCTGAACGTGCCGAACAGCTAGGCGACGAGCTTGGCGGCCTGAAAGCAACATTCGAGCTCCCTGAGCTACATCCTCAGCCCCCATCAGCTCTGGGAAGATTGCAAAAATTTCTTCGCGTGCGGCCGCTCCCAGTGACTTCAACGCCTGCTTACCCGTGTAAAGGGATTCCGTCTCCGCTCCGTTAGAAAGAACAATCTCATGCTGATCGAAGAGCATGTGAAAGTATTCGACCTCGGATAGACCCTCGACTATGTCGATCCCCTCGATCTGCAAAAGCTGCTTTGCAGCAACCAGAACTTCGTCAGTGCCGAACATTCTTTGAGCAAGCTTGGAGCGCACAAGAATACGGTGCTGGGGTGAAACCATAAGGTCAGCACTAGGCACCTTGGGTGCCAAAGCGCCGGCCTTGATCCGGATAGGTCGAAGATTTGCCTTTGCAGCCAATGCTGCACCGGTGAGCTTGCTTGCACCGATCCAGCTTATCGGCTTAAGGCCGTTGTCGCGCGTGTATACGCGATCTCCTGCTTTGAGATCCTCAATTGCGCGTAGACCATACTCGGTTTCAATCAGCGTCCCACGGGTGAAGCAGACAATCATCGTTCCCGCGGGGTCATAATCCATCGAGACGACAACCGTATCCAAAACCAGCTGAGTCAGGTTGGTTACTCCGGCCAACAGATCCCCAGCGACAGGGAAAGTACGCAACCAAGCGTCAAGATCCCCCAATGGCAGAGAAATTGTTGTCGGAACGCCAAGAACGGTGAGAGTTGCGGTAACCGAGATCCGGGCATCATTCACCGGCTCTTCGGAGATCATATAAAGCTCTCCCGTGTCGCTCTGATATAGCTCACCCTCGATCGGATTAATTTTAACAGCAAGGCTAGCCACGAGCGGAACGTTCAAAATTGTAGTATTAAGAGTGCTTAAGGTCACATCCCCAAGGTAAGTCCCAGATAGAGATGTACCTTCTACGGTGCTTACGCCAAGTTCTTCGCCACTCTGCAAACTTTTATCACCGGCGCCGGTGTCATAGGAAGAAACTGTCTCGGCGGAGCCGAACGCATTTAGAAGGTCAAGGTTACCGGTGTTTACCAACTCGAGGTTGACATCGAGGGAAATGCCGGGATCAAGCGCGGTGATCAGTGCCATAGCTCAAAAGCTCCACTATTTCTGCCGATGTAGAGGTTTAAAAACCTACGAAGCAGGCAGACGTTAAATTTGAGATGAAATCAGGGGCACGATGAAACGCTATGCCACACTCTACTTTACGCCAGTGGTAACTAGCATCATCAAGTATTCAGGTGACAGAGAAAGCTACTTTTACCAACTGGCGTCACACAAAAGACGTATCACAAGTCACGGATAACCCGCATAATGTCACAAACCAAATGCACACAATAAATAGCTTAACCGGCGCATTCCTATTACGCCGACACGGAAGAAAGCAGGGCCGAACGACATCGCACTGCAAGCCATCGATTTAACCGACGAGTAAGAAACCACTAACCCGTATAGGCACGTATTGCGGTGCTTACGGCCCCGCGACCGCACAACGGACAGTCAGAAGCAAGAAAAAACCCTGAGTGGTAGCAAAATGCACGAATCAACCTTAGCGGTATCACGCTCACTTGTTCAACCAGATTTTTCTAACGCACTTGCCATCCTTGGCTTGTTCCTGCGACACTGCGTAATCCGATGAAGCGACGCCGCATTTGGGGAACTGAAGTGAACTCCGTTGCCAGCAAGATCGCAGAGCACCTCCATTAATGCCGCTCTGCGCCCGCCGCGGTCGAGGGGCTAGTTTCGCGAGCAGGAATCCGGTACGCCGATCATGTCCGGCTCACTCCCCCCCCCTTCGGCAGGGATCCGAACGTCCATAATCCCATCCGACACGATCGATAGCCAATTCGGACTGCAGCGCGACACGTTTGCACTGCCATTATGGCTCTGTAATCTGAACCGATAGGGCAGAAAATGCATGGGCCAGCGAGGGTGCACTTGCAGTTGATAATCTGCGCGGAGGTGGCGAGCAACCTGCCGCGGCCGCATGGGTAAGCGGCATGAAGACGGCGCCGTGGTATAGCAAATCAGTCCTCGCTAGGGCGGCGGGCTAGGCGTGACCTTGAACCAGGACGAAATCGCCTAACCGCTGTCAGCGCATCTCGCGACAGCGCCTAAACCATGATCGCGATGGACCAAAGATTGATCATGTTCTAGCTTTGAGCGCGAACCACTCAAGTGGGGAGGATTATGCAATAGCGAGCAAACCTGTGCTGCAGGAAATTTTCAACGCCGACTACTATCGCCAACAAATAGAACGCGACATGATCGCGCAGGATCCGGGGAATCATGGTGCTTGGCGCCATTTTCGAGACCAAGGCGACGCATTAGGACTGGATCCCTCGCCCTATTTCTCAACCCTTTTCTACAAATGCCGCTACCCTAACTGGAACAGGCTTGCCTCAACGGCGTTCGAGGACTTTGTGCTGCGTCTTGGAAAGGGTCAGGACCGGCAACCCCATCCACTAATTGACCCAGAGCACTATCGCAGATCCTCGCCAGACTTGGCCTCTCTCGGGGCGCAAGCACCATTGCATTTCATGCGCCACGGCGATGGCGAGGGGCGCACACCATCGGCCGGGTTCGATGCCGGGTATTATCGGCGCTGCTATTTGCCGCTAGGGCAGAGCTTTTCGTTCCGGCACTATGTTACCTGTGGCTCGTGGAAAGGGTTTCTGCCACGGCCAGAGCCTCGCAGTCGGGAGCATTCAGCAGCAGCTATGTCGGCTGCGACGGCAGGCGTGAGTCACCCGTTTTTACTGGTCTCACACGATGCTCAGCTTGCCGGCGTCCCGATCTTAACAATCGACCTTGCGCGTAGCTTGCGCGCACGAGGATGGCATCCAATCTTTCTACTCGGGAATGGCGGGCCATTGTTGGACGACTTCAAAGAACTCGGCCCTGTATTTATCCTATCAGAGGGTTGGGATGTAGCTGGGCTGGCCTCTGGCCTGCCATTTCTTAGCCCGGCGCTGATTAATACCAGTGCCGCCGCAGCCTACGCAGTGCCGCTGGCACAATCTGGGATGAACTGCCTTCTCCTGATCCATGAAATGCCGAAATATATCCGCGATCATGGGCTTATGAAGCATTTAAGGGGAGCAAGGGCGTCAGGGGTAAAATTGATTGCCTCAATGCCGCGTATGGCTGCAGAGCTAGCTCAGGATCCGGGGGGGATCGCACAGGTACTGCCCGGAATCTGCCTTGCACAAACCTCATTTTCCGCATTCCGCCATAGGCGCAGATGGCGTGGGTCCGCGACCTCGCGGCAGAAGATGCCAGTCTTTATTGGGGCGGGACATGGTGATATGCGCAAAGGATTCGATTTGTTCATTGCGGCCGCCCAGTCCATCTCCGCCGCGCTGCCTGGGGCGCGGTTCGTTTGGCTTGGAGCGTTAGACAGCTGGGCACGGTCCCTCGCGGATCGGGCGTTAGAAGAGGGGTTGGATCTGACGCTGCCCGGCTTTGTCACAGACAGCCTTGCTTGGTATCGCGCGGCGGATGTCTATCTGCTGACCTCGCGGCAGGATCCCGGGCCTGCCACAGCCATTCATGCGGCCGCGGTTGGCACGCCCTTTATCGGCTATGCCGCGGATATCGGGCTATTCGGCCTTACAGATGGTATCGGACACTTTGTGCTCCCCGATGACGAGGCTGGTTTTACCGCCGCCGCTATGGCGACGGCCGCTGCGATCAGCCCTACTTCACGTCGAATTTTGCGAAAGCTTGTCCGCCAGGAGTCTGGATTTGAGACCTACGTGAGCGCGCTTCTCGCCAAACTTAATGTGCATCAAGCAAGCGACTAAATTTCTTCCAACGCTCCACAGTCATTGCCGGATTTCCAACCATTTTTGCTCCGCTCTCGACATCGCGAACAACAACCGCGCCGACCCCAATCACCGCGCCGTCACCGATCATCAACGGCCGTTCGCGCGTACCATTGCCGATCACCGCATTGGGAGCAATATTGACCCCCTCTCCGATGATGACATGACCCAGCACCGAGACTGTAGCGTTCAAAGTGCTATAAGCACCAATGACCACGTCGTGTGCCACCAGGTCACAAAGAACCTGTGCACCGGCACCGACGACAATATTGGCGCCAAGCCGAGCCGTTGGCGCGACGACACAACCCGGCCCATAGGTCACGGCAGGATCGACATGAGGCATCCCGTAGCAGTGGGCGGTTGCCAGTATCGCGCCCTCTTCAGCAAGGCGCAGCGCAGTATCACGGCGCAGCGCAGCGCTTGCCGGGGTTAGCATGACCGGAATATCTGCGTAGTCGTGCAACCTCGCGCATGAAGAGATGACAGGAATGTCCAAACTGGGATGGATAAAGCCGTTCTCGACATCATCAACCAGCGCACGAATACTGACGCGGCCCTGCCAATGCTCCTGCATCGCTCGCAAGATGAGAAGGCTGTGGCCGCGTGCTCCGAAAACGGTGATTTCGTCAAATTCGGAAGTCGATCTCATTCCCATGTATCCTTTGATGCGGCCACGCAAAAGGCAGCGATTGTCGTGGTAATCCTGTTGGCAGCCTCAGCCGTAACCCGGCCATGCAGCGGCAGGCAAAGAACCTCAGGCGCAAGACTGGGCGCAATGGGGGGCCTGCCCTCGACAGTGACGATCGCGGAGTCCTCCCAAGCAGTGCCAGGACCACATAAAAGGGGGAACTGGTCGCGGGCAAAAATGCCCTCTTCGGCAAGGGCAAGGTGCAAACGGGCCCGTAGGGATGGGGCAAGGCGCAGACTGTAATAGCTAGTGCCTCCTCCAACGCTCTCCCCGCCCGTGTGAAGCCGTAGCCCAGGCAATTTCGCCAGAGAGCGATCGTAGACCTGTCTGAGGGCCTTCCGCGCGACGACCTCGGAAAAAAGCGATGGCAGCAGCGCAAGACCCATTGCTGCATGAAGCTCGGACATCTTTCCGTTCAGGCCGACCCCTGTAACGCGGCCCTGCTCCAGTCCGAAATTACGCATCCGCCTTAAGCTATCTGCCTTCCCCGCGCGGGTAACGACGAAGCCGCCCTCAGCGGTATGTAAGAGCTTGGTGGCATGCAATGAGAAGGCAGAAGCGTCGCCGAAATTGCCGATAGGAACGCCACCTATACTCGAGCCAAATGCATGGGCAGAGTCGTAGACCAGCCAGAGGTTGTGTCGACTCGCCAGTACCTCTAGGGCCGCGACGTCGCAAGGTACTCCCAAGAAGTGCACCGGCAGAATCGCTGCCGTGCGCGGTGTGATCGCGGCCTCAACTGCACCGGGGCATAGTGTCAGCGTCTCGGGGTCGACATCGGCAAAGACCGGCACCAGCCCTAGCCCCGCAATAGCCTGCGTCGTCGCAGCAAAGCTGATAGGAGAGGTGATCACTTCTGCGCCCCGCGGCAGATCGCCAAGCATCAGTGCAAGCGTCAGCGCCATTGTTCCCGAGGAGGTCAGCGACGCGACATCACCGAGCGCTTGATTTTCTGTAATTGCCCGCTCGAAGCGCATATGCAGTGTGCCGCCATTCGTCAGCCAGCCTGCGGCCAGTGCCTCAGCCATCAGCGCTGCCAAATGGTCGGGGTCGGGCAACATCGGGGCGCCGAAGAAAACGGGGCTTATGTCAGGCATCCAAGTCTCCTTTATCAAGCGCCTCACGTAGTTCCCGAGTCGAATGAAACACGACCTGATGCTTCCGATGCAGGTTCGACTGAGCACCCGAAACCGGCAGAATATGATAACCGAGCGATTGGCAAGTGACGCCCAGCATCCGCTCAATGGCATGAGCCAGAGTGCCATCGACTTGTCCAGCCTCAGGAGGAAAGGCGGCTTGCGGCAGGTTCAGATCAAGAAGCGGTTGCAGCGCCGCAGTCCTTGCCCAGAACATTGAGCCGACCGGAAAGCGCAGCGAGTTATTGTCGGGCAGAGCACCGGGCAAGGCCATGCGCCTTGCCAGTTCCCGGGCAATATCGCGATTGGAACCCCAATGCGCTGCTCCGAGGACAGCTTTGAAGGTGACCGGAGCTACCATACCCAGGCGCGGGATCAATTGGAAGAAAGACAGGATCCGCCTTATTTCACCAGGCGAGCCGAGCAGGCAATCAAGGATATGCGCCAGCCATTCGTCCAACTGGTCGGAATGCACAGAACGCTTACCATGCAGGTGCAAAACGAGGTCATGCCGCAACTTCGCATCGGCGAAGCCATACAGTTTGGGCCAAATATCGCGACCGCGATTTGGTATCACTCTGATTTCTGCATCGGGCAAACTTTCCCTTATACGCTCCGCTTTTTCGTCGGCATCGGTGGAGACGTAGAGCTGAAATGGCACCGGGATATTGCCCAGCCTTTCGGCGAAAACCGGGGCAAGTCCATCATAATAAAGGTGAAGGAATACACCAATTGGACGCTTGAGTTCAGGGACAACTTTGCGGGGTCGCAAAGGCAGGCTGACCTTTCCGCGTTCCCGTCCGAAGCCAGCGGGGCTGTGGTCCCAAAGCGGCTCGTTTTCAATGATACGAGGAAGAAGTCGATCATGATCAGCTTTCCTGGCTCGAAAACGCAGCGGCGAGGTATTGTCTTCCAGTGCTTCTACAAGTCTGCGCGACCTTCTGGCGAGAACCTCTATGCTCGTGAGATGGTCCTCAATTCTCGCCCCTGCTTTAATGATCCGAACAAGTTCTGTTGCCTCGTGCAGATCCGCAGAAAGTGCGTGAATAATCCCATGTTGCGGCGTGGGCAGTGTGTCTGTCGCGGGGTCCTTTTTGAGGCAGCTCAGCATCGCGAGAATCTCGCGCCCGGCGCTCAGGAGTGATGAATTCACTGTCTCGTCCCTATCGATCAGGGAGAGCGCAGGCGGAGCTGTGTTCACCTCCGCGCGACCGTGGCACCAGAGGCTAGGCGCCACCTGCGAGGAGGCCAGAAGTGCCCGCGCCTGGGCAAGAACGACCGCCGCGCGCACGCCGAAACCGTGTTGTCTCGCAAGTCGTTCGTGCAGTGCTGTTCTTGTAGTTATATCCACCGCCGGACCATCTAGCATCCGCTTCAGCTCACGCGTCTGAACTTCTCGATCGAAGAGCTGATGGAGTTCTGGAAAATCTACGTCGTTGAAGCCCACCACTCGATCCGAAGCGACTAACGCTCCACATGCGAGTGCATCATAGCTACGATTGCTCATGAAACCCAACATCGACATGAACGGCATATGGCTGTTGAGAACGATACGCGCGCTTGCATAGGTTTCAGCCAGCTCGTCATGGTCAAGTCTCTCGCCTCGCCATAGCCTTGCAGGGACTACGCCCTTCCAACCAGGTCCCCAGATTTGCGGCTCGAACCCCGCCTGCACCGCGTGGAAAACATTTCGGCGGGTAGCGCGAGGAGCGTAAGCTCCAACAAAAACTAACGGTATTTCTTCGGTGCATCGCTGTCGCCGCAAGGGGTGAAAATGGGTCGTATCGGTAGCCTGAGGCAGGTAACTGGCGGAAAGCCCCGAGTTCCTTAGCAGCACGGCAAGCCTCTCCGACGCGACGAAGATCGCCTGATAGCGGGCCAGCATGGCAATCGGGGCTACATTTGGTGGACTGATTATCCAAAGTAAATTGGGCAGACCAGCTACCGGCTCCTCTAGATGTGGACCGACAATCTGAAGCACGACAGCTGGTACATCGGTCGGGTCCGGACGCTCCCCGCGAAAGAGCAGCCTGCACTCGCAGCCCGGATTCGACTGCATTGCTTTGGCAAGCCCCATTGCATAGGCTGTATCGCCCCAAGCAGCTTGCTTTTCGCGCGTTGCATTGATTCTTATATGAATGACTATATCTGGTGCTGCCAAGAAATATCTGCCTCAGCGTCTGTGCTTCACAGAGCGCCCGCTAATGGTTTTTTTGAACCTGAACATTTCCCTGAAGGACGTCAATCGTTCACACTACAACAGCCCGACCTTGAGAGCTTCAGCATCACTGCCAAATTGAATTCTGCGCCAGTGTCGGCGACGACTTGCCACGAGCTTACGGAATTGCTGTTCACTATCACCAGAGGACTTACTCCCCGTGCTAGCTGCGAGCAAGCGGAGTGTGTCGGAGGTCGCATGAAAAGGGAGCTGCATCTGCAAATGCCTCTGTCGACGGCAAAGCGTGTGTAATTAACCACTGGCCACTCGATCCCTGAAAAACGAAGCAAGTTTTCCACAAGGCCTCCCGCCGAGCGGCAAACCAAACAGCGCTTTCATAGACAGGTATAGTTGAACCACCGTCACCTAAAGGCAATTGCGGATGAGCAACCTTACCGATCAGGGCTGCGAACTAATCCGCTGTAAGAGAAAGAAAATATTTCGGGTGCAGACATAGCGCAACAAAGCCATAATGCTGCGTATCATACAGAGGAACATGCGCTCACTCAGATTCAACTTTAAGTTGCAATACTCCAGTACTTACGCTTATAACTCACAGCCATGAGTTTAAGTCCAGCTACTGAGGTTCGCATGTCCAACGATCCATTCTCCGCAATTAAGGCACAGGTAAAGCTCGTGGTCTGGGACCTGGACGAAACCTTCTGGGGCGGCACCCTGTCGGAAGAAGGCATCCAGCCGATCGCGGA
>NZ_JBHMDZ010000012.1:0-8370 GCF_042430175.1 Paracoccus cavernae
ATCGCGAACCCGATCGATATCTGGGAGGTGAAGCCCGAGTATCTGACCGTCACCGACGGCAAGGTCTCGGCATGGACCGGCAAACTCGGCCGCCAGTTCGTTCAGGCCAATGCTGCCCGCCGCCCGACCTATACCGCCAACGGTTTGCGCATGGGCAATGAGGCGATGGACGCCCCCGAGGCCTTCATGAGCCTTGCCGGTGCCCAGATCGGCCCCGCTCCCGCGCTGGCGATCGCGACCAGGATCCGCCTGCCACCCGCGGCCCTGACGCAGGATCTGCACTACCTCTGGGCGGGCAGCGCGCCGGTCCTGCGGCTGACCTATCGCTACACCAACAGCAACAATTATCTGCGCGCCAATATCCTCGGGGCCGCGAACAGCCTTGATGTGGATCTGCCGGCGGGACAGGACACCATCGGCGCGGTTCTGGTCGCGGACGGGCCGGCCTTCAGCCTCCATTTGCCGGGCGGGGCGACGGCCAGCTTCGCCGCAGCCGGCAATGCCGATTTTACCAACCTGTTTCTCGGATCGGGCACGGGGGCAGCTGCCGCGCTGAACGGCTGGCAACAGCGCTTCGGAATGTGGCGGCATGTCCCCGATGCGGAACAGATGGCAACGCTGCTGAAATGGGTGGCGTGATGATCGTCGCGAACGTGAAGGTTGAGGAGGCGCAATGACAGAAGATCCAACACCGATCTGGGCTTCGGCCAAGGCGGCCTTTCTTGCCGTTCCCGTGCTCGGTACCGCGCTGTGGGGCGGGCTGGGTGGCGCGACCAACGCGCTGGTCATCAAGGTGACCGCCCTCGAGGCGCTGCGCCATGTCGCGATCGGGGCGGCAATTGCTGCCGGTCTCGGCGGCCTCGGCGCGCCGCTGGTCGGACATTGGCTCGGCCTGCCGCCCGGCACGCTCAATGCGCCCGAGGGCGCGGCAGGCGGGACCGTCGCCTATCTCACCGGCTCGCTCGGCGCGGCCGTGTTCGATGTGCTCTTGCATCGCATTCGTCGGGGGAGGTTGCCGCGTGATAATCCGTGATCCGAGACCGCAAATCGATTGCCCGCTGCGCGCCTTCTGCCTGCGCGTGATTATGGCCGGTTGTGTCGTGATTGCGGCTGCAGCTCTCAAGTAACCGGCCCCGGACTTGGCGTTCGTGAGCCAATCCGGAGCCGGGGCTCGATCAAGCGATTCCGTTCGGTATCGCGAGAGCCTGAATTGACCATAGCACGCCCCGCCGTCGAGCGGGGTTTTTCATATCCGGAGACATCATGGACGGAATCATCCTGCACTGGACGGCGGGCGCCGACGGTGTGACCTCGCACGAGGCGGACAGCTACAACTTCCTGATCGACCGCGACGGGACCATCACCCCGGGGAAGCATGCACCCGAAGCGCAGATCCCGCCGCTTAGGAAGGGATCCTATGCCGCCCATACCTTGAATGCCAATGGNCGATGTGCTGGTGACCCTTGTTGCCGATCTCTGCCTGAAATACCGCATCCCCGTGACGCGGCGCACGGTGCTGAGCCATGCCGAGGTTCAGCCGACGCTCGGGATCAAGCAGAACGGGAAATGGGACATCTGCTGGCTGCCCGGCATGGACGGCCCCGGCGATCCGGTGGCGGTGGGCGACCAGCTCCGCGCGCGGATCCTTGCGGCTATGGGCCAGACCGCGATCGAGGCGGCCGCCTTCACGCCGGTTCTGCGGCGCGGGTCCAAAGGTGAAGCCGTCCGCCACCTCCAAGAGCTGCTGACGGGGCAGGGGCATGTCCTCGGCAAGGTCGACGGCGATTTCGGCGAGCGCACCGATGCCGCGGTGCGGATCTTTCAAAAGCTCAACGGCCTGAAGCCCGACGGGATCGTCGGTGCGCAGACCTGGGCAAAACTCAACAAGGGACAGTGATCATGGACATCATCAAAGCGGCGCTGCTGCCGCACATCCTCGAAGTTACAAGCATCCTGGTGGCCTCGCTGATTGGCTGGGCCGCCAACACCGCGCGGCGCAAATGGGGCATCGACATCGAGGCCCGCCATCGCGAGGCTCTTCAATCGGCGTTGCTCAACGGCGCGCGGCTTGCGCTCGAGCGCGGCTTTGGCGGGCAGGCAGCGGTGGCCGAGATCCTCAAGCATGTGCAGATCAGCGTGCCGGATGCGGTGATCGGATTGGATGCAGGAAAAGAGGTGCTGGGCAATCTGGCGCAGGCGAAGCTGCAGGAACTCGCCGGCCTTCAATACTGATGAATGGAGCTGTGATAAGTTATTGGGAGTTATTTTGAGTTGTTAATTGGTAGAGGAACTCACCTTCGGAAAAGACAACCTTCACTACTCCTAAGACGCAAAGCTTCCGAAAGTCCCTTTCGATTTTGGGGGGGAGCGATCTGATTGGTTGGGGAGACGACGCTAAAAGGGCCTGCGTATGAAACTCCCCACCGCCTATCAATCTGCGTGTTGCAATTGAGGGCGCGAGTGGAGGCGTGTCCACATCTAAACAGGGCTCCTCCTCCCAGCCGCAATTTGTGCAAAGGAGAGCTGCAAACTGCCCCCAGTCGGGTTCTGTGCAAAGAAAGAGTGCCGCGCCACAGCTTGGGCATTCGGGGATGGGCGTCTCATTTCTTGATTCCGCAACCATTTTGGCAAATCTCCAAACCGGTTTCACACTACGAACACATATTTGTCTAAATAGCGCTAAAGGGAAAGAAAGAAAATTGTGTTGGCAAAAAGGATTTTCTTGCGCGATCGGCAATTATACAAGGCCATCTCCACATGGGATGCGATCTTGGCACGCAATCTGATATCCGATGACGAATGGGCCTTCTGTGATGGCTTCGTTCGAGCCGTCCGGCTTCCGAACGGGTGAAGCTTACAGATCACCGACTTGTTTTGGATGGCATTTTCTGGCTCACGCGGCTGGTGAGCCTTGACTAGACCTGCCAGAGGAGTTTGGCAATTGGACGTAAGTCTTCCGGCAGCCTCGGCTTTAGACACTCACCGGGACTGTGGGAGGTCATCCATGGTGCTTGGAACCGCGTGACCTCGTGCTCGACAAGCTCCAAATGATCTACGGAACCGCAATGAAGGCCCGCCAGAACGCGACCAACGCGAAGAATGGGGGGGGCGAAAGGGCTCGTAGCCGTCCAAGAGGTGAGTGATCGACCAAGATGCATGTCCGCGTTAACGGCACTGGCGTCCCGATGAAGACCAAGGTCATCCTCGGGCAGGTTCAGGTTAAACGGGCTATGAACTGGTGATGGCCGAAAAACTGCCATAGCCCGCCGTACTTGGTCCAAGGATGCTTCAATCTCAAGAAAAGTCCTTGCTTTGCAACCCGCTGCGACAAAGTCTCAGACGATTTGCTGGGCCTCAACGACATCCCGTGCATCGCGCTTCGTCATCTGTCGACATGACCTAGAGTTCAGACTAGCTCAATCAATCCCAGGCCTCGACAGAAACACCTAGCGTATCAGTGGAAACTAACACTCGCGAGTTCTGTGCATGGCGCTGCGCGAGCTTTCGTCCCTGTCTACCGTTCAAGAGCAGACGGGCTTCTTCAGGCCGGGAAGTTTCATCTAGATCTCTCAGCTCAGGGAAAATAGTAAAAATCTCTTTGAGCGCTTCTGCGCCAAGAGATTTCAAAGCTTGCCGCCCAGTGTAAAGCGATTCGGTCTCAGCTCCGTTCGAAATCACAACCTCGTGACCGCTCAGGAGGAAGTGAAAGTATTCCACCTCGTGGATATCAAAGGCAATATCAATACCGTCAATTAAAAGTAGCTGTTTAGCCGCGACGAGGACCTCATCTGTGTTGAAAAGGCGTTGGGCGATTTTTGATCGGACCAAAACTCGATGTTGGGGAGAGACAACTAGGTCTTGCGTGGGTGTATTGCGACCGAGAGCACCGGAACGAATCCGAATTGGACGCAATTGTGGGTTTATTTCTAAGGTGGCTGACGATAGTATACGAGAACCAATCCACCGCACGTCTTTTAGACCATGGTCTTTTGTCATGATCAAATCGCCGATACGCAGGTTTTCAACCGGAACCTCACCTCTATCGGTGAGAATAAATGTGCCCCGGTTAAAGCACACGGAAAAATCATTGCCATCTATGTTGGAGTTAAGGTTGCCGCCAGAATTTGAGAATCTTATCGAGTCAATCACAATTGAGGAGATGGGCTTGACCTCAAGGGCGCCGTCCAAATCACCATCATGGGCACCTGTTGATTGGATGATGTAGAGATCCCCACCTACGTTCTGAGCAATGGTAAATTGTGCAACTCCGGTAGTTCCATCGCTATAGATAACTGTCGCGCTAACCCCAACCATTCCTGTTGTAAGTTGACCGTTGATGGTGTCACCGCCCATGCCGCCTGGCCTGACGCTGCCATCATCATTTGCGTCGGTAAAGGTAACTTCCTGAATCGCCCCGCTCAAATAGAGCGGGTTTGAGGTGCTTCCAAACGACATTCCCAAAAGAACGCTAGCATTTTCGGAATCGTAGTCGTTGTTTGGATTCAGGTTGTTAGCAATATTACCCAAGTACAGAGTTTGTACCGTTGTGTCAGCCATTGTTCCTCACATGAAGTATTAAGTGTGATTCTATTGTGTCTATTGCCGTTAGTACCCGCTGCACATCATCTCCAACGAAGACAGCATCCTTGCTATGACAGGCCATATGCACGATGAACGCCGCCATGAGGTGGTTCCGTGCGATTCAATGAATGTTGACTTCACCGGATTGCCGATTCGACGTCTAATCAACTCAATCTGACGCAATGTTAGCGGAAGCTTTAGGCCCAGTCGATGCCTTTTTGGAGCTCACTAGGTCATGTTGACAAATGGCGGATCCAGAGTCGGATTGATGTGATGTCAATGAAGCCGAGGAAGCTCTCCGCGGTTTTGTCGTAGCGGGTCGCGACACGCCTGGCGTTCTTGAGCTTGTTGAAGCAGCGTTCGACCAGATTACGCAGGCGATACAGCGAGCGATCGACACCTATCCGCCTCTTGCGGGACTTGCGCATCGGTATCACGGGCAGGACATTGCGCGCCTCCATGCCCTCCCTGATCTTGTCTGCATCGTAGCCGCGATCCGCGAGCAGCACGCTCGGGCGGGGCAGATTATCCGCCATCACCTGATCGAAGCCGAGATAGTCCGACGTCTGGCCAGGCGTAATCTCTGTCCTCATGGGAAGCCCGTGTGCGTTGACGAGGAGGTGGATCTTGGTCGTAAAGCCACCTCGAGAACGACCGAAACCCTGTCGTGGAGTCCCCCTTTAGCACCCGCTGCCTGATGGTGGGCGCGGATCACGGTGCTGTCGATCATTTGCAGGGCGCTTGGCACGGCTCCGCTCTGGTTCAGGACATTCATGATGTCCTCCCAGAGACCCGACAATGTCCAGCGCCGGAACTGTCGGTAAACGCTTGACCATTTGTCGAACTCGGCAGGCAGGTCCCGCCATGGCGCCCCAGTTCGGGCAATCCAGAAAATGCCATCAAGGACGAGGCGGTGGTTGGTCGGCTTGCGTCCATTCGGGGCTCGGACGGCGAGGATGAAGCGTTCAAAGAACGCCCATTCCTCGTCAGACATAAGATCTCGTGCCAAGCTGGTCTCCATCGCAGATGCCAGCTTGAATCATGCCCCGAGGCCGAGGGGAATCCCATTTGTCAACACGACCTAGGTCATGTTGACAAATGGCGAAGGTTTTGTCGTGGCGGGTTGTCAACCGATGGCTGTTCTTCAACTCGTTGAAGCAACGCTCGACCAAGTTGAGCTACTCCCCAATCGTTGGACAGAATCTTGCGTAATTTAAGCTACTCTTTGCACCTGCTGATCGGGTTGGTTGATATCATTTCTCTGCCAATAGCCCAGCGCCGGAGGCTGGCCACCCACGGCTGAATGAGGGCGCTGGTGGTTGTAGAAGGTCATCCATTTCCGGATTGCCGCTTGCGCCGCCGGACGGCATGAGCAGGGCCTGCAAGACGACATCCGTTGTCTGTCGGCTCTGCATAGACCAGCCGATCACCCGCCGGAAATGGACGTCGATGACTACAGCAAAGCAGGAAAAGACCTGCCAAGTTCGGATGATGTCGGTCACCCAAACCCTGCCTGGCGCATCGACATCGACCTTCCGGTCCAGAGTGTTATCGACCACGACCGATGGTTTGCCGCCGTAGCTGCCGGGGCGACGCTTATAACCGATTTGCACCTTGATCCCTGCAATTTGTGCCAGCCGGCCAGCCCGGTTCGGGCAGATGCTGTCGCTCTGGTCATTTAGGTCATCATGAAGCTTGCGATAGCCGTAGACCTTGCCACTCTCGACCGAGGCCTTGTGCAGCAGCTCATTCTGGCGCGTGTCTTCTCGGGCTCGCACTCATCGGAGCCTGCAGCCAATTATAGAATCCGCTCAGCTGGATGCGCAGACACCTGCTCATTGCGCGAACGCAAAACTGCCCCAAATGCCCGGCCACGAATGCGTATCTCACTTTGCATCCCAGTGAAACGAGGAGGATTACCGGTGACTTTTACAGATCAAGTTCCGATTTGTTCAAACTTTCTGTCCTATCATTTCATATGATGAGGCCACTCTCATGTAGATCCAGCGACAGAGTGGATTTTAGCGCGATTCTCCTATTTCTGTACGTCGAATTCGCAGTTGGTGTTGAGAGCCGACAGGTGCTGTTTTGCCAACTTGTGGCCTTTATCTCTTTCAATAATTCCTAGATAAAGCTCACGGGCTTCGTTGCTTCTTCCACTTCTTCTCATGGCGTCGGCGGTTACTAGCGCGTAATCTACCGGATGAGTTTCCTTCAACCTTTCGACAATTTTTTCCGCCAATAGAGGGCGGTGCTTCCTGTTGCATGTCTTGGCAATATTTACGGCTCGTTCGAAAGCAGTAACTCTCTTTCTGCGGATCGCCGCTTTTATCGCAGCGTGGTCCCCTTCCAGTGCCGCATGGAATATTTGCGCTGCATTCTCTCTTCCGCTGACGCATTTTGCTGTTGAGTGGAACATGAATGGAGCAAAAATCGTACGTAAAGAATCGGACGCGGGGAGTAAGTTTGCTTGTACAAAATCGTTCTTGAAAAAGCGGTCAACAATAACGAAGTTGCGCTCTGCGAGGTGCTCTTCGTTTACTCGCATTCCGGCGTGGAGCTCACTGATGTACCGTAACTGATACCTCTTGTCTCGCTCGCCCAGCAACGATGGCTCGATCGTAGCTTGAGGGCTGCACGCTAGCGTGCTGTGAGCACCACAAAGACTGCCCCATCTGAGCGCTCCATAGCCCCCCATTGACGCACCATATGCCAGCATTGGCCCAATACGCTTTCCTTTGATCAGGTCAGTTAACTCATCCATCTCATGTTTCGGGTACCAGCACGGGTATTTCGGCACGACACCAATGAAGTTAACTCCCAAAGCTTGTGCCAGCTTAGAAGCGAAGGCGACCTTTCCATTCGCGCGCGCATGCATGATGTCGAAAGTTAGGAGGGTCCAGTCGGATTCGTTCGGCGCATGAAGTACTTGAACGTGCTTTCCATCAAATATGGTCTGTGTAATGTGGCCTAGATTACTGGTCATTTTAGGCAATAATTGCTAAACTTTGTCTACGTGGTGATGAGCTATTTGTTATGCGCCGGGTCACGATTGGTGGGGAGCCACGTTTCAAAAATTCCCAACTTCTGTCGGTTCAGAATTCGCGATTGAGTTGCGTGACGTAGAAAGGGGATTACTAGAACCGGTGGGATTCTGTGCTTAAATGCATAAGATAGCTCACGTGCAATTCTAGGTCGAGATTTACTGAACGACCCTGTTTGAGACGCGTCTTCCGTGTTAAGAAATATGTGATGAAGGAAGTCTATAAACATTGATGCTTCGTCCGATTTGGGGCGGCGACCTTTTCTACCAGATCTCCTGACGTGCTCACGCGCGTTGGCAAGTTGATCGATGGAATCCAACCAAAAACCTAGAAGGTAAACTCTCTCTCTAAGGTTGTCGTTTGCAAACGCGGCGCTGTCTGGCTGATCTGTGCAGGCCATGTCTTCTTCCCACAAGATGCGAATCACATTACAGACCTTGTCTATATGTCCGCTTACATCTTCAATCGCGCCGATGTTGATGGAGTTTGAGAACCAAGTAGGCAAGTTGAAGGAAAATCTAGCTTCCATACACTTAGTTGGATGGGGGACTGACCCGCTGCGCGGGTCAGTGTGCGCGTTTACTTGCACTTTCTAAGCCACGACTGCTCTGATGGTCAACTGTGACTGGAGAATTTCTTCTGCGCGTTTGTTTACGAAATCTGCGATCTTGAAGTAGCCGGTTCGCGTGTAATGATCGCTATCCGCAAATTCGTCGGCCGAGAGCAATGTATCGATATCGATGAA